>JAIENH010000539.1 GCA_019751475.1 Cyclobacteriaceae bacterium | reverse complement strand
GGCCATTACCTGGAAGTATCCTTCCTGCATTTTGAAGGGCGATTATTCCAATGGAGAGTTTTATTCCGTAGCGGTAACGAATAATTATCAGCAAGCTGACACAGGCACCAAGATGATTCACATTGGCAAGAACACACGTTCGCGAATTGTATCAAAAGGTATCTCGGCAGGCAAGTCGCAAAATAGCTACCGCGGGCAAGTGCATATTTTGAAGCGTGCAGAAAATGCGCGCAACTTCTCGCAGTGCGACTCTTTGCTCATGGGCGACAAGTGTGGTGCACATACATTTCCCTACATCGATGTAGAGAACAGTTCTTCCAAAGTAGAACATGAGGCTACTACATCTAAAATTGGCGAAGACCAGATTTTCTATTGCCGTCAGCGAGGTATTGATGAAGAAGCTGCCGTAGCGCTTATCGTTAATGGCTATGCAAAAGAAGTATTAAGTCAATTGCCTATGGAGTTTGCTGTCGAAGCTCAGAAGCTGTTGGCGCTTACGCTGGAAGGAAGTGTTGGATAATTAAATTCAAAATTTCAGATTCAAAATTTAAAATTTGGGAATGGGAAAAATTGAGCGATTTGAAGATTTGAAAGTTTGGCAAGCAGCTCGCGAATTGTCTCAATCATTACATCTCATTGCACAAAAAGATAGGCTTTCAAAGGACTACTCATTAAAAGATCAAATAAATCGATCATCTGGTTCAATAATGGATAACATCGCAGAGGGATTCGAACGAGGTGGTAAGAAAGAGTTTATCCAATTTCTTTATATCGCTAAAGGTTCAGCAGGAGAATTAAGATCCCAGCTACATCGCGCATTTGATAGGCAATACATAACCCAGCTTGAATACGAACAACTTTTTAACAAAACTGTAGACGTTGGTCAACAACTTTCAGGCTTTATCAAATACTTAAAAACCTCAGAATATAAAGGCTCCAAGTATGTACATGAACCACAATTGCAATACGAAGGCAAATCCAATCTTGAATTTTGAATGTTAAATTTTGAATCTAAAGTTAAATGCTATCAATAAAAAATCTCCACGCTAAGATTGAAGAAAAGCAAATCCTCAACGGGATCAACCTGGAAGTAAAGGCTGGTGAAGTGCATGCCATCATGGGACCGAATGGATCGGGCAAAAGCACGCTTGCATCGGTGCTTGCCGGCAGGGAAGAGTATGAAGTAACAGTTGGCGAAGTCGAATTTCAAGGAAAGAATTTACTGGAGATGGAGCCCGAGGAAAGAGCGCGTGAAGGAGTTTTCATGGCGTTTCAATATCCGGTAGAAATACCGGGTGTGAGCACCATTAACTTCATGAAGACGGCTATCAATCAGATTCGCACACACCGCGGTCAGCCTACGCTGGATGCTGTTTCTTTTCTTCAGGTAATGAAGGAGAAAATGAAGTTGGTGGAGATTGATCAATCACTTCTCAACCGTGCCTTAAATGAAGGCTTTTCGGGTGGTGAAAAGAAACGCAACGAGATTTTCCAGATGGCCATGCTTGAGCCAAGGCTTTCCATCCTGGATGAAACCGACTCAGGCCTTGATATCGATGCATTGCGAATTGTCTCTAATGGTGTAAATAAACTACGCTCGAAGAACAACGCAACCATCGTGGTGACTCATTATCAACGGCTGCTGGAATACATCGTGCCTGATTTTGTTCATGTACTCTACAAAGGAAGAATTGTAAAATCAGGAACAAAAGAATTGGCCCTGGAACTGGAAGCAAAAGGTTACGATTGGATTAAAAACGAATTGGCCCTGGCCTGATGCTCATGGAAACTGCCGTAGAAAAAAGAAATTTACTAAACGATATCACTACCGCTTTCGCGGAAAGAAAGAGTGCTGTCAACTCTGATCAGCAAACTTCTTTTGATCTCTTTTTAGAAAAGGGTCTCCCCTCTTCGAAAAGTGAAGAATATAAGTTTGCCCCGATTGCGCGCACGCTTGAGAAAAGCATTCAATTTACCACCTCGGAAGCATCTGCATCGATCACAAAAGAGCTTTCAATTCTTTCTGGTTTAGAAACTAACCTAATTGTATTCGTTAACGGAAGGTTTTCCCAAGAACAATCCCGCATCATTGATCGCGAATTGCAGCTACAACGCACTGGGCCGGCACGTATGAAAGAAGATATTGACCCGTTCTCGCTTCTCAATCATAGTTTTGCTAATGAAACAGTTGCACTCTCTGTTGAAGCAAACATTGAGTTGGCACATCCGGTAGTCATTGCTCAGTATGTAGATACCACCGCAGATCAGTTTTCTAATCCACGCTGGACGTGCAATATCGGAAAGAGCAGCAATGTTGCGATTATTGAATACGTGGTAGCCAACGCAGGGGAACCTTATTTTGCGAATAAACACGCAAGTATTTCAGTAGCTGAAAATGCGGGGCTAGAATACATCACTCTTCAAGCCTCTGCCCAGGAGGTAAGTGTAAACAACTCCTTCATACACCTGGCATCATCTGCACGGGCATCCAGCTTTACATTTACGGTGGACGGTCAATTTGTGCGCAATAATCTGCACATGATCATCGATGGTCAAGGTGTGGATGGACATCTCTACGGACTCTACTTGTTGTCAAATCAAACCCTTGCGGATAACCACACGGTGGTAGATCATCGTCAACCGAATTCAAACAGCAACGAACTGTACAAGGGGGTGATGCGGGGGAGTTCAAAAGGTGTCTTCAATGGAAAAATCTATGTTCGCCCTGATGCGCAAAAGACGAACGCATTTCAATCCAATCGCAATATCTTACTAAGCGACACTG
Source organism: Cyclobacteriaceae bacterium (assembly GCA_019751475.1). GTDB lineage: Bacteria > Bacteroidota > Bacteroidia > Cytophagales > Cyclobacteriaceae > ELB16-189. The sequence goes on along the minus strand of JAIENH010000539.1, from coordinate 7,631 downwards.
CTACTGTAAATACGAAGCCCCAGCTCGAAATCTGGGCCGATGATGTGAAGTGCTCACATGGATGCACTGCCGGTCAATTGGATGAAGAGGCCTTATTCTATCTACGCTCACGTGGCATTTCAAAAGACATGGCTATGGGCATGATCTTATATGCCTTCGCGGCCGAGACGATGGCAGCCATTAAAAACGAGACCGTCAAAACATTTGTAGATAAGTTGATCTCAGGAAAACTTCAACAAACCACCTGACCATGGACATGGTGGCAACAACCGATCGTACATTGGATATTCTGGCTCTTCGCCAGCAGTTTCCTGTGTTGCACCAAAAAGTCAACGGCCACCCGTTGGTTTACTTTGACAATGCTGCCACTACACAAAAGCCTCAAGTAGTCATACAAGCCTTGGTGGACTACTATTCAGGTTACAATGCCAACATTCATCGCGGCATTCACACCTTGGCGGAAAAGGCTACAAAAGCATTTGAAGAGACGCGCGAATCGGCCAGAACATTTATTGGCGCGAAGCAAACCGAAGAAATCATTTTCGTGCGAGGCGTGACAGAGGCAATCAATCTCGTTGCATCAAGTTATGGAAGAAGTTTTCTCAAATCAGGTGATGAAATTATCATCTCAGGTTTGGAGCATCACTCCAACATTGTGCCGTGGCAAATGCTCTGTGAAGAAAAGGGCTGCATACTTCGCGTCATACCAATTACACCGACAGGTGAATTTGATTTAAATGCTTTTGATCAGTTACTAACATCCAAGACAAAATTGGTGGCGGTCAATCATGCTTCGAATAGTTTGGGAACAATCAATCCCATAAAGGAAGTTATTCGCAAAGCGCACGAAGCAGGTGCCGTGGTATTGATCGATGGAGCGCAGGCAGCCGCGCATCTTGAAATTGATGTTCAGGATCTTAATTGCGATTTCTATTGCGTATCCGGGCACAAAATGTATGGACCTACCGGTGTAGGTTTCCTTTACGGAAAGCGGGAGTTGCTTGAAAAGATGCCACCGTACATGGGCGGTGGTGAGATGATCAAAAATGTAACGTTCGAGAAAACAACCTATAACCAATTGCCTTATAAGTTTGAGGCCGGCACACCCAACATTGCAGACGTTATTGCTTTGAAGGCTGCGATCGGATTCATCAATGAATTGGGTAAGAAAAATATTGCTGCACATGAAAACTCATTGCTTCGCTATGCGGTGGCGGAATTGAAAAAATTGGATCGGGTGATGTTGATTGGCACAGCTCAAGAAAAAGTAAGCGTTCAGTCATTCATTATAGAAGGTGTTCATCCGTTCGATATGGGGCAAATGCTTGATACGCGAGGTGTTGCTGTACGCACGGGGCACCATTGCACCCAGCCCCTGATGGATCATTTCGGGATAGAGGGAACGATCCGGGCTTCATTTGCTGTTTACAACACGAAAGCGGAGATAGACCTAATGATAGATGGCATGACCCGGACACTTAATTTTCTACAATAGGCCGTGACGATTACAGAAACGCAAGAGGAAATTATAAACGAATTCTCGCTGCTGGATGGCGACCTGGAAATGTCTGTGATGTACCTGATGGAGTTGGGGCAAAAGTTGCCTCCGTTGAAAGAAGAATTCAGAACAGAAGATAACATCGTAAAGGGCTGCCAATCGAAAGTGTGGCTGACCGCTGAACTTGTACACGAGCGAGTCTTCTTCACAGGAGACAGCAACACCGCCATCACCAAAGGGCTGCTGAGTTTGTTGATACGGGTTTTTAACGGACATTTGCCGGAGGAAATACTGGAGAGCGAGCTGTATTTTATGCAAAAGATTGGCATGGAGCGGTTCATAGGCACTCAACGGTCAAATGGATTTGCAGCCATGATTAAGCAAATGAAACTATATGCCTTGGCTTTCAAGACCCAGGCAGAAATAAAAGCGTGAGCGACACCGTACAAAATATTGAAACCAAAACAGCCCAGTCAGTAGAGATACCCGACCTGCGTGAGAAGATCATGGCCGCACTCAAGACCGTGTATGATCCTGAAATACCTGTAGACATCTATGAGTTGGGGCTCATCTACGAGATTAGCATTTTCCCAATCAACAATGTGCACGTGCTCATGACGTTGACATCACCTTCATGCCCTTCGGCCGAGGCCATTCCCACGGAAGTGGAGCAAAAAATAAAGACCATTGAAGGGGTGAATGATGTAAAGGTGGAGATCACCTGGGACCCGCCCTACTCGCAAGACATGATGAGCGAGGCAGCTAAACTGGAACTTGGCTTTCTTTAACTTTGTTATACCAAAACGAACCAAATTATACGATTATGAGCATGTATCCTGAACAACTGGTAGCCCCGATGCGGACCGACTTGACCAGTGCCGGATTTAAAGAATTAAAAACTCCTTCAGATGTTGAGAAGCAAATTAAGAGTGAAAAAGGCACCACATTGCTGGTGATCAACTCCGTATGTGGTTGTGCAGCAGGTGCAGCACGCCCGGGTGTAAAGTGGGCTCTACAAAACAGCCCTAAGAAGCCTGACCACCTGGCTACGGTGTTTGCCGGTGTTGATACGGAAGCGGTGTCAAAAGCACGTCAACTGACAATGCCGTATCCGCCCTCCTCTCCTTCCATTGCATTGTTTAAGGACGGTGAGTTGCTTCATTTTGTTGAGCGCCATCACATCGAAGGACGCAACGCACAAATGATTGGCGAGCACCTGGTAGAGGTGTTTGACGAATTCTGTTAAGCATTCAGAGCGAAATTTTTGAAAGCCTTTCTGTTTTTTACAGGAAGGCTTTTTTGCTTTATGAACAGAAAGCTTCTGATCCGTTTGAACTATTCAGTATGTTCAGCGTTAATTTATGAATAAATGAAAGTAAAAGTCTCTCGAAAAGAACACTTCAATGCCGCCCATCGTCTGTTTAATGCAGCTTGGACAGATGAAGAGAATGAACGTGTATTTGGCAAGTGCAGCAACCCCAACTATCATGGTCACAATTATGAGTTAATCGTCAGCCTTACGGGCGAGACTGATCCCGCCACCGGCTATGTGTATGACATGAAAAAGCTGAGTGATCTCATAAAAGAGAATATTTTAAAACAATTTGATCACAAAAACCTTAATTTAGATACCCAGTATTTCAAAGCCTTGAACCCAACTGCCGAAAATATCGCTATGGTGATCTGGAGAATTTTACGGCAGCGGATTGACGAGAAGTATGAGCTGAACGTAAGGCTCTATGAAACGGAAAGGAACTTTGTGGAATACCCTGTCCATTGAACAATATGAAAATACGACCCATACAACCTGCCTCCGAGAATGAAATTGACGAGGTGGATCACATTGCCACTTCATGGAATACTCCTCTTCGTGCAGATGCCTTCCTTCTTTCCGATGAGGAGAAGATTGATAAGATCGAAACACATATCCGCGGCATCATGGAGACCCTCGGACTTGATTTGACTGACGACAGCCTGAGTGGTACACCCAAACGTGTAGCAAAAATGTACGTGAAGGAAGTTTTCAGTGGGCTGAATCCGAAAAGCAGACCACAGGCAAAGCTGTTTGATAACAAATACAACTACGACCAGATGCTGGTGGAGAAAGAGATAACCTTTTACTCGCATTGTGAGCATCACCTGGTGCCGATCTATGGCCGGGCTCACGTTGCCTATTTCTCTTCCGGAAAGGTGATAGGGCTCTCGAAGATTAATCGCATTGTGCAGTATTATGCCAAGCGCCCTCAGGTGCAGGAACGACTCACGGTACAAATCGGTAAGGAGTTGGAGACAATTTTGAAGACCGAAAGTGTAGGTGTTGTCATTGATGCCAACCACATGTGCGTAGCCATGCGGGGTGTGGGCGATACCAACAGTAAGACGGGCACTGCCTACTTTTCCGGCAAGTTTAAGGACGAAAATGTGAAGCGTGAGTTTCTCAATTTCATCAATACCCGGTAAACAAAATCACCTCGAAAAAAGGAAGAAAAAATGGGCTCGAAAGGCCCATTTTTCATTTTTGAATGATTGGCAAACCTTGTAGCTTAGCGGTTCAACTCGATAAACTAAACCTATGGTATTCGACTTAGACATGATTAAGAAGTTGTACGCAGCCATGCCGGCCCGTATAGCCAGTGCAAGAAAAGTGGTAGGAAAACCCCTCACCCTTTCTGAAAAAATACTCTATTCACATCTTTTTGCTGACCAAAAGCTCGACAACTTTCAGCGTGGAAAGTCATATGTAGATTTTGCCCCTGACCGCGTAGCCATGCAAGATGCTACTGCGCAGATGGCGCTGCTGCAATTCATGTCGGCAGGAAGACCCAAAGTGGCAGTACCTTCTACCGTACACTGCGACCACTTGATTGTGGCTAAGACGGGCGCGAAAGAGGATCTTGTTGCCGCCAATTCCGAAAGCAAGGAAGTGTTTAACTTCCTGTCATCTGTTTCGAATAAGTACGGCATCGGCTTTTGGAAGCCTGGAGCCGGCATTATACATCAAGTGGTGTTGGAGAACTACGCCTTCCCTGGAGGAATGATGATCGGTACCGACTCGCATACCGTAAATGCAGGAGGTCTTGGTATGGTGGCCATCGGTGTGGGTGGTGCAGACGCTGTGGACGTGATGGCGGGTATGGCGTGGGAATTGAAATTTCCTAAACTCATCGGGGTGAAATTAACAGGCAAGCTCAACGGCTGGACATCCGCCAAGGATGTAATCCTGAAAGTAGCAGGCATACTAACGGTAAAGGGTGGCACAGGAGCTATTGTAGAATATTTTGGGCCGGGCGCAACTTCGATGAGTTGCACGGGCAAGGGTACCATTTGCAACATGGGTGCTGAAATTGGCGCTACCACTTCCACGTTTGGTTACGATTCTTCTATGGAGCGATACCTTATCGCCACCGGTCGTGCCGAAGTAGCTAAGATGGCGAACAAGATAAAAGAACATCTCACAGCCGATCCGGAAGTATATGCCAATCCCGAAAAATACTTTGATCAAATTGTTGAGATCAATTTAAGTGAATTAGAGCCACACTTGAACGGTCCCTTCACGCCTGATCTTGCGACCCCTATTTCAAAAATGAAAGAAGAAGCAGCCCGAAATGGCTGGCCTACAAAAGTAGAAGTGGGTCTGATAGGCTCTTGCACGAATTCATCTTATGAAGACATTTCACGCGCAGCCAGTCTTGCGCGCCAGGTAGCTGATAAGGGATTGAAGACGAAAGCAGAATTTACGATCACACCTGGTTCAGAGCAGGTACGTTACACCATTGAGCGCGATGGATTCATTGCCGCCTTTGATAAGATTGGCGCTAAGGTATTTGCTAATGCTTGCGGACCTTGCATTGGTATGTGGAGCCGGATGGGTGCTGATAAAAAAGAAAAAAATACCATCGTTCACTCATTCAACCGGAATTTCCAATCGCGTAACGATGGCAACCCGAACACATACGCCTTTGTTGGATCACCTGAATTGGTTACCGCTATCGCAATTGCCGGTGACTTGTCGTTCAATCCTATTACCGACACACTTGTAAACGAAGCTGGTGTGCGCGTAAAGCTGGATGAACCAACCGGGGATGAGTTGCCAAAGAAGGGCTTTGATGTGAAAGACCCTGGTTTTATCGCACCAGCTAAAGACGGAAGCAAGGTGCAGGTAAAAGTAGATCCTAAGTCAGATCGACTCCAGTTGCTGGAGCCCTTCAAGCCTTGGGAGAAAACGGATTTGAAAGGCCTGCGCTTGCTGATAAAAGCAAAAGGCAAGTGTACTACCGACCATATCTCCATGGCTGGCAAGTGGCTGAAGTACCGCGGGCACTTGGACAACATTTCAAACAACCTGTTGATTGGTGCGACCAATTTTTACAACGAAAAAATCAACAGCGTAAAGAACGGATTGACGGGCGCCTACGATGAAGTACCAAAAGTACAGCGTGCCTACAAAGCAAAGGGCCTCGGCTCAATTGTAGTAGGTGATGAAAACTATGGCGAAGGTTCTTCACGTGAGCATGCAGCCATGGAGCCACGCCACCTGGGTGTGCGCGCCATACTGGTTAAGTCATTCGCCCGCATTCACGAAACCAACCTGAAAAAGCAGGGCATGTTGGCTCTCACTTTCGCGAACAAAGAAGACTACAACAAAATCAAAGAAGACGATACATTTGATATCACAGGCCTCACTTCTTTCTCGCCTGACAAGGCACTGACGCTTGTTATCCATCATGCCGATGGCAGCCATGAGTCTATAAATGTCAATCATACCTACAATAAAAATCAGATTGACTGGTTTAAAGCCGGATCAGCTCTTAATGCCATGAGCAAGCCAACAGTGAAAGTCAATGCTCCGGCTAAAAAGGCCGCCAAGAAAGCTGCGCCTAAAAAGAAGGAGGCTAAGAAAGTAGCTAAAAAGGCTACCAAGAAGCGTGTAGTGAAGGCGGTAAAGAAAAAAGTAGCGAAGAAGAAAAAGTGATAAATTGAAATTCACCGATTATTATCTGCACACCCGTCAACGGGCTGACAGAGCGATAATCAAAGAAGCTTGGATTGAGCAAGCACTTCGTAATTACGAGTATGAAGTAGTTCAGTCTGACGGAAGGATTCGCAGATTGGCATATATTGTCGAAATGAAAAAGTATCTCCGATTGGTTGTTTTAGAGGACAAAGAAACTATTCATAACGCCTTTTTCGATCGCTCGTTTAATCCTAATGAAACGATAAGAAGATGAAGATTACGTATTTTAAAGACACTGACACATTGTTGGTCAACTTCAAAGATGATGCTATTACTGAAACAAAGGACTTTGGGGAGGACATACTGGTTGAATTGGACAACAAAGGAAGCTTGGTAAGCATGACTGTGGAACATGCGTCTAAGCATGCCAACATGCCCGACTTTGCATTTAATCAGGTAAGCAAGTCATTTATCCCAGCTAATCTTTAATTTTCAATCCGTATTGAGAAGACCATTTCATTTTTGTGGAATGGCCTTTTTACTATAATCTTAGTCGCCATAAATCACACAACATGAAGATTTTTTTCATAGCCATAGGTATTGTGTTTATTGTTTCCGTGATAGTAATCGTACTGTTCTTTCTGCGAATAGGCAAACCGGTGAACGAGACATTATCAAAATCATACTACCATCACTACTGGAAAGACAAAATCATTTACTCGCCCTTGGGCAACTGGTTTGAATTGGGTTATACAGAACTTGACACCGACCCAACTAAGTTCGTGGTGATTGCAGAGCATTTTGCAAAAGACGACTCTACTGTTTTCTGGGACAATAAAAAGGTACCACATGTGGATCTTGCTACTTTTTGGGTTGACAAAGGTGGAATACCTAAAGATGCCAGTCACGTTTATTATAATAAGCAGTATGAACCCAAGCTTGTGGTTGTGGAAGGAGCTGATCCGAAAAGCTACCATCGGATGAATAGACTGGATGATCAATACTTGGATTTAGATTGGGCTAAAGATGACTTCAACTATTTTTTTAAAGGCGTCAAGGTCGATGTTGACTATAAAACATTTAAGAGGCTGAACGAAACGCTGGCCATTGACAGTAATTTTATCTATACCGTGAATTATGACGAAGGTCTTATAAGAAAAGTAGAAAACCCTGGAGGTG
>JAIENH010000145.1 GCA_019751475.1 Cyclobacteriaceae bacterium | reverse complement strand
TTTAAAAAAATCATGCGAGTCCCATATGAAAACATAGTTATTTTGCAATTCTATATTTTAGTCGGACAACAGTGTAATACTATGGATAATGAAATGATTACTTCTCCAACCAAAAAGTAATGCTATTCAATTCTGTTCACACTTCTTTTTTGAAACTTCAACAATATTATATTTTCTAAAGATTATCGATTTGTGATTGGAAGGTTACACTTCCATTACTCTATCTTGTAGGTGGATAAATTTTTTTTAACCAAAACCAAAAATTATGAGGAAAGTTTTACTAACCTATGTGGTGCTGTTGTGCGCGCTCATATCACATGCCCAGGACAGGGTAGTGACGGGCAAAGTCACCAGCAGCGATGATGGCTCACCGATTCCGGGAGTCAACGTAGTGCTAAAAGGCACGAACAACGGAACTGTAACCGATGCTGGTGGAACGTATCGTTTGACAGTGCCGGGCTCAGGGGGTACCTTGATATTCTCTTTTATCGGTATGCAGACATCCGAGCAAGAGATTGGCACCCGAAGCACAATTGATTTGCCAATGGCTTCCGATGTCAAACAGCTTTCAGAAGTTGTGGTAACGGCACTCGGTGAAAAAGTTGACAAAGATAAGTTTGCTTCTGCTTCATCGAATGTTCAGGGTTCAGCCGTAGTAAGGTCAGGGGAAACAAGCGTTTTGACTGGTTTGTCCGGCAAGGCTTCAGGAGTATTAATTACCCGCTCGGGTGGTGACCCTGGAGCAGGCGCTTACATTCAAATCCGTGGACAAAATACGATCAACGGTAACTCGCAGCCTCTGGTTGTTATTGATGGTATCCCGATGAGTAATTCGAGCGAAGGTACTAATGCTGTTATGCAGCAATCACGTTTGAATGACCTTAATCCAGAAGATATTGCATCCATGGAGGTGCTAAAGGGAGCCTCTGCAGCAGCTCTTTGGGGTACCCGCGCTGCCAACGGTGTGATTATGATCACCACCAAAAAAGGAAAAGATTCAGGTGGAAAGTTGAACATCGAATTTAAGTCCACACTTTCAGTTGACGTGATTAACAAAATGCATCCTTTGCAAACTGCTTATGGTCAAGGAAGAAATGGATTTTATAATGGCGCCATCAACCGTATTTGGGGTGATAAAATTGCAGATCGTACTGGTGGTGCTGACAACTTCATTACTGATCCTAATGACCCCGCCTATTTGGGTTACGTAACCTTCCCAGATGGTACAAGACGATACAACATTGCTCCTGGAAACTCAACTAATCCTCACGGAGGCAAGAATTCAAAAGATGTTTGGGATCATACGAATGATGTATTCAGAAATGGTCACTTTGTTGATAACTCACTTGCCATCTCTGGTGGCAATGCGAAGTCGAGCTTTTACTTAGGTATTAATAACCTTGATCAACAGGGTATTATAAAGACCAATAGCGATTATAAGAAGAACAGTGTGCGACTTAATCTCTCAAACAATGTTTCTGAGTGGTTACGAGTTGCAGTAAATGCGAACTATGTTAATGTTAATTCAAACCGCGTTCAGCAAGGTGATAACGTTGATGGTCTGCTTTTAGGTATGCTCCGTACGCCTCCTGATTTTAACAACAATTATTTTACCGGTGCATACACGGATCCTTCTGGAAATACTTTCCCTGGCCGTCACGTTTCGTATAGAAATCGTTTGGGAATTAATGCCAACCCTGGATTTGCCAATCCTTTGTGGAACATTAATAACATCACAAACACAACGAATGTGGACCGTATAATTGGAAATGTCGAACTTAACATTAATCCAACCGAATGGCTAAGCATTACCGGTCGCTCAGGTGTTGATAATTTTGTTGATACACGCGTATATAACTACCCGCTCTATTCAGCCAACTATGCTGATGGTCGTTTGGAAAAGGAATACATTACCGAGCGCCAGTTTAATAACGACCTATTCGCAAAAGCATCGAAAGTTTTTAACGAGAATTTCTCTCTTACAGGTTTGATTGGAGTGAACTACAATAGTCGTTATCGTGAGAGAGTGGTAACGTCTATTACCAATTTCATTATACCTGAAGCCCCTCCGCTTTTGAATAATGCCTTGAACACAAACTTGTCGGCTTTTAATGAGTCTTCGCTAATTCGTACGTATGCCTATTACGCGCAAGTAAATTTTGAAGCACTTAATATGCTTTATGTTGAGCTTACCGGTAGAAATGAAAGTGCGTCTACGTTTGGCCCAAAGGCTGCTAAGAGTTTCTTCTTCCCCTCTGCCTCCTTAGCTTGGCAGTTTACAAAGTTGATTGACAATAAATCATTCCTTAGCTTCGGTAAAGTGCGTTTGGCGTATGGTGAGGTAGGTATTCAACCAATTCCTTACTTGACCCAAACAACCTTTGGCTTGTCGTCTTTCTTCGATGGATTTGCTTCTGGCTTGGTAGGTAGCAGCAGCAAGTATGCTGGTGGTTATAGCCGGTCATATACGTATGGTAACGAGTTGTTGGGCCCCGAGCGTAAAGCAGAACTTGAAGTGGGAACTGACCTTCGTTTCCTTAATGATAACTTGACGTTGGGTGTTACTCTCTACTCGAATACGACCAGCGACATTATCATACAGCTGACTACACCTCCTTCTACAGCTTACACAAGTTCCTGGAGAAACGCTGCAAAGGTTGAAAATAAAGGCCTTGAAATTGACTTAGGCTATAATGTTATTAACCGAGGCGATTTCCGCTGGACGGCAACTGCTAACGTGTCAATGAACCGTAATAAGGTTCTGTCATTGGCTGGTTCAGATGCACAGTATCTACCAGGTGCTTATGAGTCAGCGCTGGTTGAAGGGAAGCCTTTTGGGGTTTTCTACGATGTTGATTTCCTTAAAGATGAAGCCACTGGCAAGTATATTCTTGATGCCAACGGATTCCCCTCAGGAGGTACGAAGCCAGGCGTAATCGGAGATCCCAATCCACAATGGAGAGGTGGCCTGAATAATAAGTTTACGTACAAAAATTTCACATTGGAAGCATTATTTGATGCTGTTCAAGGAAATCAAATTTGGTCGGGTGCCCGCGGTGCTTTGTTTAACTATGGTACGCATGCATTGGTTGGAAAAGAGACAGTTTCAAATGTTGATTTAAGGACCAATACGGGTGTTCTTATTCCAGCTGGTACTCCTTTCCGAGGTAACATTGGCGATTTTGGCGGTGGTCCAGTAGCGTTAACTGAGACTTGGTACAATGGTGGAGGTGGAGGAGCTTTCGATGGAGCATCACAGAAGCAATTTGTATTTGATGGTTCGCTCGTTCGCCTTCGTCAAATCTCGTTTAGCTACACGTTGAATTCACCCGGTTTCAGAAAAGCTACCAAGTTGTCTTCAATTGATTTCAACTTCACCGGTAGAAATCTTGGACTATGGACAAATTACATAGGTGTCGATCCGGAATCAAACCAAACTCAAGCAGGATCATTAGCCCGTGGTGAAGACTGGTTTGTAAATCCAAGCACCAAGTCTTATTTATTTACTGTCCGTATTACTTATTAATCAAAAAAGAACAGATATATGAAAAACAATATAAAAAGGATCAGCATCGTCCTTCTGCTCTGCTTCGGGATTAGTGCATGCGAGGATGTTTTTGACAACAAGCTGATCAAAACCAACCCCAACGCGGTAACCGAAATCTCGGTTCCCCTCGGCACAGGCCTTGCGGGTACATTGATAGGTGTATCAAAAATGCATGAAGACACTGACACACGCATTGCCTACATGTGGTCAGGTCAAATGACCGGATCAAACCGTCAGCACCTCGCTCTGTCTCAGTACATTGTATCAGCCAGTACGTTTAGTTGGGCCGATTATTACGGTACGATTGGAAATTCAAGGGTTGTACAGGCCAAAGCCGATGTTCTGAAAGATACGTGGCATAAGGGAGTTGCCCAGGTGGCGGAGGCTCTCATCATGGCGAAGGTTACCTCCTTATGGGGAGATGCTCCTTACACCGAAGCCGCTGACATCCTGAAATTCCCAAAACCTAAATATGATCCACAGGCTACCCTTTACACATTGATACTGGCAAAACTGGACGAAGCCATTGCAAACTTGGCAGCACCAACCGGATTGAATCCGGGTGCCAATGACATTATCTTTGGTGGTGATGTAAAGAAATGGTCGAGAGCGGCCTACACACTAAAGGCAAGGCTCTATCTCCATTTGGGTGATTATCCGAATGCTATAGCTAATGCCAACCAAGGTATTAACTCAATTGATGGTGATGCTCTCATTCCTCATGGACCCAACCAGGATATTGATCAAAACTTGAATTACAGCTTCTTTGTCAATACCCGTGCAGGTGACACTAACTTTAGCTCGCCTGCTGTTTTGCCTGGCCTCATGGCTCCCAATAGAAACAGTAAGACGGACGATACAGCTTTATACAACCATTTCTTCCAGTTCGGTCTGATTACTGATGGTGTTCTTGATGCTAACGTGAATGATGATGGTTTCTTTGCGCAGGATGCTTCCCATCCTATTTTGACTTACTATGAGAATCAATTGATCTTGGCTGAGTCATATGCAAGGCAGAACTCAACAGCTAATGCTATTGCTGCATTGAATTCTGTAAGGCAAGAATTGGCTACAGGTTACATCAACGGAAAAACGATTAGTACAGCCAACCAGGCAAAAGGTTTGAAGTACAACAATTATGTTGCGGCTGATTTTGCTACGCAGAATGCTCTTGTATATGAGATCGCTTTGACTAAATACATGGTCTCTCTGTCTCAATATGAGTCGTTCAACGATGTAAGAAGATTGGCAAAAGCTACCCCTGTAGTGAAGCTTCCAGTTACTCCAATCGTGGCTACGCGTACGAATGATATTCCCGGACGGTTTGTTTACCCAGCAGGTGAGGTAAACACCAATCCGAATATTGCAACCGTAACAGACCAGTTCGAAAAATTAGCTATTTTTAAATAGTAGAATATACTTAAAGTAAAACGGGGTCCGACAAAGTCGGGCCCCGTTTTTTATTTGCCTATCAGGAAGAAATCTACCCCTTCACCTTAAAGGCCACCATCGTATTCTCCCACTTCAATACTACCTGGTCTTTCTCAACTGCGATGTTAAAGGTCTCTACAAAGCTGTCAGTCTTGGCGGGCTTTACCGTTACGCGCAGCACATCATCGGCTTGCTTGTAATCGTAGGCGCCCCACTTTATTCCTTTGTTGATAATGATCGTCCATTCGTTTTCACCAGGAATGGTGTACAATCCGTATTTGCCGGCAGCCAAATCTTTGCCTTCAATTTTCACGGGAGCACTTACGTCAAACGAAGTGGTGGCGTTTGCACCCGTTCTCCATACTTCCCCGTAAGGATTTATTCCGCCTAACATTTTCCTGCCACGCGCAGAAGGCTGGTGGTAGTCAATAGTTATTTTGGCTGCCCCGATGGTGCCTTCCGCTTTGGCGGGGGGGCTGGGCATTTTTTTGTCTTGTGCTAATCCTACAGTCGCTATCAGCGCCAACAGAATGATGGAAAGAGATCGAATCATGTTTGTTTTGGTTTAAATTGTTTGTTGATGAATAAAAAACAAAAATGCCCTCCCGGAATTTGCGGGAGGGACACTTTCGGAATTTTTATAGTACCTGTAAACACTTTCTCTAACGAAAGCAGGGCCGACTTAGTTTTCATACTACTGACCGTTCATCAAATTTTAACAACCGCTTAACGACCAAATGGATTTAAAGCCGATAATGCCCGCCTGCCACCCCCCATTTTGTTCATCGTCTTCATCATTTTGCGCATATCTTCAAACTGTTTCAGCAATTGGTTAACCTGCTGAACGGATGTGCCGCTTCCTTTAGCGATCCTGTTTTTGCGACTGCTGTTAATGGTATCGGGATTTTCACGTTCGCTGATGGTCATGGATCTTATGATTGCCTCCACCGGCTTAAAAGAATTGTCATCAATATCCACATCTTTCAGTGCCTTACCCATGCCCGGCACCATTCCAAGCAGGTCTTTCATATTGCCCATCTTCTTGATCTGCTCCAGTTGGCTGAGAAAGTCATTGAAATCGAACTGGTTCTTGCGGAATTTCTTTTGCAACCGCGCGGCCTCTTCTTCACTGAAGGTTTCCTGGGCTTTTTCTACTAAGCTCACCACATCGCCCATTCCCAAGATCCGACCTGCCATACGGTCGGGATAGAAGCGATCAAGGGCTTCCATTTTTTCTCCCGAGCTTACAAACTTAATGGGCTTCTCAACAACCCTGCGAATTGACAAAGCCGCACCACCTCGAGTGTCACCATCCAGTTTGGTAAGAACGACTCCATCAAAGTTTAGTCGTTCATTAAATGTCTTGGCGGTGTTGACTGCATCCTGACCTGTCATCGAGTCAACCACAAACAATGTCTCCGATGGCTTGAGTGCTTCCTTGAGGCGCGCTATCTCATCCATCATGGCCTTGTCTACCGCCAATCGGCCGGCTGTATCCACAATGACAACACGAATATTATTTTTCTTTGCGTGCTCTAAAGCTGCCTTCGCGATCTGGACTGCATCTTTGTTTTCAGGTTCGGCATAAACTTCAACACCTACCTGCGTGCCCAACACTTTCAATTGATCTATCGCTGCCGGGCGGTAGATATCACAGGCGGTGAGCATCACACTTCGGCCCTGGCGTTTGATGTAGTTGGCCAGTTTCCCTGAAAAGGTGGTCTTACCAGAACCTTGCAAACCAGCAATCAAAATGACAGCAGGGTTGCCCTCAATTTTGATGTCTTCGCTTTCACCGCCCATCAGGCGGGTAAGTTCATCGTTTGTGATCTTGGTCAACAGTTGACCCGGTGAAATGGCCGTCAAAACATTTTGACCCAGCGCTTTCTCCTTAATTTCATCTGTAACTTCTTTCGCTACTTTGTAATTGACATCAGCGTCAATCAAGGCCTTGCGGATTTCCTTGATGGTACCGGCTACATTTATCTCCGTGATTCTTCCCTGGCCTTTCAGGGTTTGGAAGGCCTTTTCGAGCTTTAGACTTAAATTATCAAACATGAAACCGGGCTTTTGTAACGATGAAATTTCAAAACAGGCCTCAAAATTAACGTCAATTTCTTAAATGCGAAATAATGTTGGTTGGCAAAATACCAACTCCTACCTTTGAAATGTGAACGTTATCAGCCGGAGGACCCTGATGGAGTTTTACCAAACTCATGCTGATGCCCAAGAACCTCTGGAGACATGGTATAGAATATGTCGAAAAGCAGCGTGGAGCAACTTTAGCGAGGTAAAGCAGATTTATCCTTCTACTGATTGGGTGGGTGATGGAAGAGTCGTGTTTAACATTAAGGGAAACAACTATCGACTGGTTGTTCGATTTAGTTTTAAGTATAAATCCATTCAAGTAAAATGGATCGGCACGCATGCCGAATGCAATAAGGGCGTCTCTAAAAACCCTTGCAGTCATACCGGACTTGTTCCGGTATCCGCTTGCGCAATGGTGAAATCAAGATTCCGGCCAGCCTTTGCCGAAGCGGCTACGCGCAGGCAGGCTCAAAGGCCGGAATGACGTTTCATTGTTCATGGGGTTTTTAGAGATGCCACTAAGATAAATGTTTTAAAAGTGTAGATTCTATGAGAAGATGGCTATTACTGGAAAGCAAAAAAGACTATGAAGCCGCTTTGACGCGGGTTGATCAGCTCTTGGATATGAATCCTGACAAGAAAACATCTGAGGGAAAGGAGTTGAAATTACTTTTGTTATTGATTGAACAATACGAAGACGAACATTTCCCCATTGATATTCCCGATCCCGTTGATGCTATTAAAGTAAGGATGGAAGACTTGGGATTCACACCTGCAGACCTTGTGCCGGCAATAGGCGACAAAGGCACCGTGTCGAAAGTCTTGGCTCGAAAGGTGTCATTGTCACTTCGAATGATTAGAAATCTCAGTACTCTTCTCCATTTGCCTGCTGAAATTCTTATTAAAGAGGCAAAGCGAAATGCCGCCTAGCTTATCTAAACCCATAATAATCGAATGGCTCTCCTTTCTTAAACTCACTTTTGGTTGCTGGCAATTCCAGAAACCCATCCACATCTTTGAGATTGGCAAAGTCACCGGAGCCCCCACCAGCTATGGGTTGGCCGATCAGTAAGCCCGATTCATTTTTAGTTTTTACTTGTAGGAAGTAGGTGAGTTCGGCTTTGAATTTAAAATCCTGCCCGAGAATAACTTGCGGAATGGAAGATTGTAAACCCATACTTCTTTCGAGCCAGGGCCGGATGTAGCGATAGAAGCACAAGAACGTTGAAACAGGATTCCCCGGAAGGGCGAACACGGTTTTATTATTGGAGGAACCAAACCAAAATGGCTTGCCAGGCTTTTGACTCACCTGGTGAAAATGTTTTTGAATGCCAAGCGACTCCAATGTCATAGGTACAAAATCAAATTTGCCCTTTGAGACCCCACCAGTTAAAATGATCAACTCATATTGATTGATAATATTCGTAAGATTTTTTTCTAGTTGCGAGCGATCGTCTTTGATGTGAAAGATATCAGATGAGCATCCCATGGAGCTTAGTGCTGCCTGAATGGAGTAGCTGTTGGAGGTTCTGATTTGGTAGTCGAGCGGTGTGGCATCAATTGCCACGAGTTCATTTCCGGTAGAGATGATGGCAGTCTTCGGAAAAGAAAAAATCTCTACTGTCGACTTACCCACCGAAGCAAGTAAGGCTATTTCGGATGCGGCAAGACGCGTACTCGGAGAAAGCAATGTCTCACCTTGCCGTGCATCAGCTGCTTGTGCATGAATACTTTGACGTGGCTCAACAAGCACACCTGCCTTTACGATTGCGATGCCATTTTTTATATCTACATCTTCGTATCGGATAACCGTGTCCGTGCCATAGGGTAGAAGCGCACCGGTCATTACCTCAATACAGTTTTGATTATCGCGAAGTGTATAACCCGGCTGTCCAGCTGCCTGTGTGCCTTCGATAGGAAACTCTCGAAAGCCCCTTTTAAAGGTCTCGAAATGAATAGCAATGCCATCCATCGCTACACGGTGAAAAGGCGGGAAATCGCGGTCAGCCTTGATTGGCTCGACCAATACCCGGCCAATTGCCTTCGTGATAGGCACTTGTTCAATAGACGGTTTGAACAGGTGTTCCTGAATCAGGGAGGTGGCTTCTGAGACGCTGACCATGAAATGGTTATTTTTGATGTAAGATAAGAGAAATGAAAAACAGGTTAAGTCACGTAGGCCGTTCGGGTGATCCGAGAATGGTAGATGTTTCGGAAAAGAAAATTACCAAACGGGTGGCTGTGGCCCAGGCCACCGTACGGCTGGGAAAGAAAATCCTGAAAGAAATCAAAGACAATGAGTTGAATACCCGCAAGGGCCCGGTTTTTCAAACGGCTTTGCTGGCGGGTGTGATGGGCGCAAAAAAAACTTCGGAGTTGATTCCATTGTGTCACCCGCTTGGCCTGGAAGACTGCCAACTAAAATTTGATATTAAGAAAGACTGCGTAGTTATTGAGGCCTCGGCCACCCTTATGGGAAAGACAGGGGTGGAGATGGAAGCGCTTACGGCTGTCTCCATTGCTGCTCTTACGGTGTACGACATGTGCAAGGCTCTTTCACACGACATCGTGATTGATAATATTCGCCTTTTGAAGAAAACAGGCGGCAAGAAGGACTTCCATCGGAAGTGATTTTTTACTAAAATTCTTTATTTCGATCAGGGTTTATTTGCTGGCAAAATTCCATTGGCTGAACAGCCGGCTTTTTCGAATGACTCACATAATGAGCAAGTTACCGCACGGGTAATTAAGAAGTGGATTAATTTTCACTACTTTTTTTCATCGTTGATGCGAAAAATCTTACACCCACTTCGGCTCCGTACATTCTTCTAAACTTACCTATTTGACGGAGATTATTTTCGTAAGAAAAAGTTGGCTATGAAATCGTCATGCACTGAGTTTATCCACGGTCAGAGTATTGTAATAGACGATTCCATGTGTCCTTTAAAAAATAAAAACTAGCACATGAAAACGTTCAAATTTCACCCTATCATCGCGAGCCCGATTTATCGGGATTTGCTTGTTATTGTTGCTACGGGCTTCTTCGCCTCGGCAGCTATTGTCACGCTCGGTTATATGATTGTCTCGCAGGTGTCTCGATAGACCCTCAATTCAGTTTAACTGTGTGTTGATGGTGGGAAGAGCGCCCACCCATTCTTCGCCATCCTCAAAAACTTCCTTCTTAAAGATGGGCACCTTCTCTTTTAGCCGATCGATGATGTATTGACAGGCTTCGAACGACTCCTTGCGGTGTTTGGTGGAGACGGCTACCGCCACGGCCACTTCTCCGGGTCTGAGTGTGCCAATGCGATGACTCACGGCCCAGCCCAACAGCGCCCAGC
>JAIENH010000419.1 GCA_019751475.1 Cyclobacteriaceae bacterium | reverse complement strand
GATTTAAAAAAATCATGCGAGTCCCATATGAAAACATAAGTTATTTTGCGATTCTATATTTTAGTCGGACAACAGTGTAAAACAATCTTGATTTAATAGTACCCTCCGGGCATTGCAGTACCTGGCTGATCTCCGCTACTTCCATCTCCAATTCATACCGCAAGGCAAACATCGATTGTATATCGCTTCCTTCCTCCATCAATATCCGTTGCAGGCTTTCTTTGAAAGACCGGTCGTCTAGCGGGCCGGTAATTATCTCTGGAGATAATTCTTGCTTTACGTGATGCCCATTCATAGCCTGGCGGAAGTTCTGCTTCCGGTATTCGTTCTTGCACATATTGTGCGCGATGGAATAGGCCCACGTAGAAAATTTCCTACTTGCATCAAACGACTGCTTACGCTCAAGTATCTTCAGAAAAAAATCGTGCAAGAAATCCTCCGCTTTGCTTTTGTCTTGCCACAGCATGCGGTAGAAGTATCGAAGCATGGGCCCGCTGTAGCGTTGGTATAAAAAAGTTAAAGCCGGCTCACTTCCGTGAGCCGCTTTACTCATCAACTCTTCATCCGAAAGTTGTTCGAATGGTTTGCTCAGAAACTTCACCAAACTTATTTCTCAACAACTTCCATAAAAACCCGGAATCCGATGAAAGCATCAGGGTGGTCATAAGGATTAATGCTTTTAATTGTTGATTCCTTCGGTGAGTGGTTCCAACTTCCGCCACAGGCTTTTCCCTTTTCGTTAGTCATTTCAGCTACATTGCCCACCACATCATACAGGCCGATATCGTTGGGGAAGTAGGACTTGACAGGATCCATCGTTGCAAAGCCATCGTAATTATGTGGCTTACTGGGGCAGTCACAAGGCGTTGATTTGAAGTTACCCAGATAGCAACTTTTCGTATTGAGCGGGGAGTTACGCAATCCAAAAAATCGGAACCATGGATACAAAATCTCCGGGTCATTTAATAAAACTGTCTTTTTCTCTGCGTTCCGATCCATTTCACTTCCGGTCGGAGTCATGCGTACTTCAGCCATTTGTTCACTCAGTTTCCAGGATGTTGGGTCTCTTATGGCTGCTGCCGCAATCTGCCACTCATCTATGGAAGGTAAACGAAACTTTACTTTCTTGAATTTTCGGTCAGCTGATTGATTGTAGTGCTCCGTCAGCCATTCGCAATAGGCATTTGCAGCTTCATGTGAAATATTCACGGCCGGATGATGATTAAAGTATCGCTCCTTTTTGGTTTCCTTACGTGGTGTGGCATAGTTTGTCATGAAAGACAACGCTGGTTCATCGTATCGGGAAAAATCAAACTTGTATTTCTCCAGCAAATCATCTTGTTTATTCAGTTTCAAATAGTCCAAAAAAAGATTGTACTGTGCATTTGTTAATTCGGCATCGGCCGCATACAATGTTTTTGAAATGGGGCGCAAATCATCTTCCCAGGATTTAGGATTGATGGCAAAAGGAAAGTAAGGGATAACGTCTTCAGGCATTCCATTCAAAAAACTATTCATCACCTCTTCCTTACCCGAATCACGCGCAATTTCTTCCATATAGACGCGCAATTTCTTCGCTTTTTCAATTTCTCCTTCGCGCTGATAAGACTCGTACAGCAGGATCATCGGCACGAGGTAATTCGGACTGAAAACTCGACCTGCATCGCTCTTTGAGTCTCCTTTGAAGTCAACGAGCAAGTAGTCCATTAAAAACTCCTTCTCCAGGTTTCGCCTGATTTGCGAAACGTTATCTACGTTGGTCAAGCTGTGGAGAGAGGCAAGCCCTACCACATACAAGTACTCTTCCATGGCGTTGACATTCTCTTTTGCCATGGTCAATGCATAGTAGAATTTCTTTCCACCATTGGCACCAGGCAATTGTGCACAAAGCGCACTTCGCACATTCGATGCCGTCACGGGACCATTGAATGAATAGGTAAGGCCTGCCTTGGCAAATTTTCTTTTCAGGTAATCGGCATTGGTGAGCAGACCAAGGTCAAGCACACACACATCTCTGCGAATGTTGAGCACATCTTGCAGTACATACAACGGTGCCGTGGTACTCTCCCCTTCTGTTATCAAAATAGAAGAAGGTTCCAGCGACATCATCACATTGTAACTGTAATTAATAAGCGAAGCCGACACCTGGCCGTTGTGAAAGAGGCTTTCGCTGAATTTGGTGCGCCCCTGATCATCAAGATTAAATTCGGAAAGCGACTGAAGCAGTCCGTAGGCTTCTGGTTTTTCGGGCCTCATGGCATAGGCTTTACGCAATGTCTCAAAAGCATCTTGTGTAAACCCACTGTTCCAACCCTTCACCACCAGGTATTCGTATGAATCTGGAACGGCCTTGCCCATTTCGTTAACAATGGCGGTAAGTGTCTCCGCAGAACCTTGCGCAAATGCTGAGGCTGCATAAAGATTGAACCAAGCTTCTGCATTGGCGCGATGCTCGCGGGCCTCCACTTTCCAGGTTTCGGCTTGCTCAGCGTACCATGAGGTTGGTTTGATGGTCAAAGTTTTGGGCAGGATGCGCTCCGGGGTCACAGCCAACAGTCCCGCAGGCAGCACCATCAGTAGCATGATTAGTCGTTTCATAGGTTCATATTTCACATCAGTACACCTGAAACCTGAAGACGTTCAAAGGAATTGGGTAATTATTTCATGGCTGGCGTAGAGAAAGAATTAATTTTATGCAGATCGTCCTTCCATGTCCAACCCCTACATCTCCTTAATGAAAACCGCTTGGCGGTATGCCAAGCAAGAAAAAAAGCAGTACATACTTGTTTACTTGCTTTTCATTTTATCAAGTAGCCTGTTTGCGTTATATCCCTTGTTGTATGGCTGGTTTATTAATGCCTTGCAAAAAGGCGATGCCCAGCATTTACGTTATGCGCTCATGTATGTAGGGCTCTATTTTCTAATGAAGCTGGTGGAGTGGGGACTGCACGGGCCTGCGCGGATACTGGAGCGAAAGTTGGCCTTTAATCTGAGTCGGAACTATTTGCAAGAACTGTATCATCAAACCTTGCACCTGCCGGTGAAGTGGCAGCAAGACAACCACAGCGGTGCTACCATCAACCGCATCCGCAAAGCCTACGAAGCCCTTAAAGATTTTTTTCAAAATGGCTTCATGTACTTTTATGCGCTCGCCAAGTTTGTTTCTTCGTTTGTGGCCATGATTGTATTCTCGCCTTTGTTTGGTGGCATTGGTATTGTGCTGGGCGCAATTACGGTGTGGGTGATTTTTAAATTTGATAAACCCTTTATTCAATCGGTGGACGATACCAACGAAAAAGAGCACGTAGTATCAAGTACGCTATTCGATAGTTTGTCAAACATCATCACCGTGATTACGCTGCGGTTGGAAAAGCGCATGGAGAACAGCCTGCTGGAAAAAGTGAAAGACGTGTTTTCACCTTTCATGCGCTCGGTAAAAATCAACGAATGGAAGTGGTTTGTGGCCGATATGCTGGTGGTGGTGATTTATTGTGTAAACATCGCAGGGTATGTTTATCAAAACACGTTGCCCGGACAAGTATTTATGCTCGGTGGATTGGTGACGTTGATTGGTTTTGTGAATCAGTTTACCAGCGTATTTCACGATGTGGCCTGGCAATACACACAGATTGTGCAATACAATACCAATGTGCAAACGGCCCGCTTCATTTCCGAAGCCTATCAACAACATCACTTGCCCGATGGAATCAATGATTTACCCACAGACTGGAAGAAAATTTCTCTACACAACATTAATTTTTCACACAAGGAAAAATACTCATCCGAAGAAAAAGCGCAAAGCCTTCACAACATTTCACTTACCATTGAAAAAGGAAAGCGCGTAGCGCTAATTGGCGAAAGCGGCAGTGGCAAGAGTACGCTCATGGCCTTGCTGCGGGGACTTTACCAACCTGAAGGCGGTGTGGAGGTGAAGATTGATAACAACAAGCAAGCGAGTCTTGATTCTCTCTATAGTGTTGTCACGTTGTTTCCACAAGAGCCTGAAATTTTTGAAAACACCATTGAGCATAACATTACGCTCGGGTTGCCCTTTGCCGAAAAAGAGA
This sequence comes from Cyclobacteriaceae bacterium, assembly GCA_019751475.1. Classification (GTDB taxonomy): domain Bacteria; phylum Bacteroidota; class Bacteroidia; order Cytophagales; family Cyclobacteriaceae; genus ELB16-189. The sequence continues at coordinate 6,319 of JAIENH010000419.1, read as the reverse complement.
TAATGGAAGTTTGTGAAACGGCACACTTCACCGATGTGGTGCATCAACTACCCAAAGGACTGCAATCGAACATTCAAGAAAAGGGCGTGAATCTTTCGGGTGGGCAAAAGCAACGGCTGGCACTAGCGCGCGGAATTTTAGCAGCCAAGAGTTGCGACATCATTTTATTGGACGAGCCAACGAGCAGCGTAGACCCCAAGACAGAAATCCAGATTTATGAAAAGCTTTTCAAAGAGTGTGAAGGTAAGGCCGTTGTCTCCACGCTCCACCGCTTGTATTTGTTGAGCTACTTCGACTACGTGTACGTGCTAAAAGACGGACGCGTAGTTGAGGAAGGAACGTTTGAAGAACTGAAATCATCTGGTGCTATTTTTCAAGAATTGTGGCGGCACCAGCAGGAGAAAGCTGCCATTAGCATCTAACTTATGCTTTTTGTAATCCTTGAAAAATTCAAATGGAATTTGATAATTTCAATGAAGAGGTTTATCTTTCGAAATGATAGAAAGAGCCGTTTTACCAATTCTCATCCGAGCTTTGAAGTCGTTTCCATGCGTGGCAATCATTGGAGCAAGGCAAGTGGGCAAAACTACTCTAGCCAAAGAACTAAGCAATCGCCTAAAAAAACCTGTGCTATACATTGATTTAGAGCGGCCTAGTTCCTTAGCTTTAATCACCCGCGAGCCAGAAGAATATCTTTCTTCTTATGCTAAACATTGCATCATCATTGACGAGGTGCAGCGCTTGCCTTCCGTGTTTCCATTGTTAAGGTCTTTAATCGATGAGGATAGAAAGGCAGCTCGTTTTGTTTTAACTGGTTCTGCTTCTCCAGAATTAATGAAAGGCGCTTCCGAAAGCCTTGCTGGCCGTGTGATGTATTGTCAATTGAATCCGATTGGGCTACACGAATTGCCATCTGGCATCAATTTAAAAACGCATTGGCTTCGTGGTGGATTTCCTCTACCCCTTACCATGAAATCGACTACCGTGAGAATTGACTGGATGGAGTCATTTATCACCACTTATATTGAAAGAGATTTACCCCTTTTGTTTGATGTGAAATTTTCATCAGTAACCATGAGAAAATTATGGCAAATGCTGGCACATACACACGGCAACATACTTAATGCCGAAAGTCTCGGTAATTCGCTGGACATTACGGGCACCACTCTTAAACGTTACCTTGATTTTTTGGAAGCAGCATTTATCATCAATCGGCTTCCTCCATTCTTCATCAATTTGGGCAAGCGGTTGGTGAAAATGCCTAAAGTATATCTCAACGATACTGGTATTTTACATTTCTTGCTAAACATTCAAACTGAAAAAGACTTGCTGAACCATCCCAACCTTGGTGCTTCGTGGGAAGGATACGTAATCAATCAAATTAGGTATGCGAAAGAAAACCGATTGGATGCTTTTTATTATCGAACACATGCAGGAGCTGAATGTGACTTGGTATTGGCAAAGGGGGATGATGTAAAAGCTGCTATTGAGATAAAATACGGAAAGTCATCTGCCGTCAGCAAAGGTTTTTATCATTCGATTGCCGATTTAAAATCTAAAAACAATTTCATCATTACTCCTTTAGAGAGCGATTTCTTATCCAAAGAAGGTGTTAGGAGAGTGAGCCTTGAAATTTTTTTAAAGAAATACTTGCCGAAACTGAAGTGAGGTACGTTTAGGAATTGAACCCTAAGAAAGAGAAAGTTTTGGAATCGTAGAATAACACTTTATTGTTTTTTGTCTTTGTTTAGGATAAGGCTTTTTAAGAACGCTATCTACCCATCAAAGTGGCAACTAAAAAGTTAGAGTGAATAGGTACTCTCTGTTCAGTCAATTTAAGTTTAATCTTCACTGTCATCGAGCGTAATCAAAAAGCCATTCTCGTCAACGTCAAATTGATCTCCAGGCATATTCTTAATTGTTGTCGATTTCCAAGCTGTTGTTGGAAAAATAAAATCAAAATGGTCAATTGCCGTTGTCACTTTAATTGGCATCCTAAAATCCTTCACATCAGATTGCCAGCGGTAATCAATAACCAGATCGGCACCTGCCTGTTTTTGTTTTATCTCTAATTTTGGCAAGCTTTTGCTGAATAAATACTGGTCGAAAAAATAGGTGTAGTCTTCGTTTGTCTCTTTGTTAATAAACGCGACCAATTCCTTTGTCGAAATTGTTTGATAGCGAAATTGATTTTGTATTGCTTGCAGCAAGGAAAACCAACGAGCATCATTGTTGAGTACATTCCGGAATGTATGTAGCACTAAACTGCCTTTACTATACATATCTTCGATATCGTAAAAAATATCATTTACATCGTACGCGCCCACGATCGGGTCTTGATTTAGGATCCTTGATTTAGAATCAGTTAAGAATTGCTGCGCTATCTCTTTGCCATATTTATCTTCCACCACTAGTGCTTCTGCATACGTAGCGAAGGCCTCATGTATCCACATATCGGCAAGGTCGGTGCAACTCACCGCATTGCCCCACCACTCGTGTGCCGACTCGTGCCACATAAGCGGGTTATTCCCTCTAACACTTTCGTCTGTTATTTTACCAATACACACACCACTTTGATGCTCCATCGGATAAAGGCTTTCCACCAGCGTAAACCCATCACGACTAAAAGAATACTTGCCAAAATACTTCTCAAAAGACGTGAGCATCGGCTTTACATCAGCAAAGAGTTGTTTAGCTCTTTCTACATTGTAGGGCATCACATAGTAATCGAGAGTAAGTGTATCATTTGCAATGAGCTTATCCTGATAGTGAGCATACTTGCCAATACTAAATGTAACGTTGTAGTTGTTGATGGGATAGGTTACTTCCCATTCGTAACGTGTTTGATTCTCAGGCTTCGGAGTTTTCTTTTTCAGTCTCCCATTCGATATTTCAGTAAAATCTTTTGGAACAGTAATCCAAATCTTCATGCTATCGGGTTCGTCAGACAAATGATCTTTATTCGGCCACCACAAACTGGCACCGGAGCCTTGGCAAACCATTTGCGCCCACGCGTTGCCTTCTTCATCTTTATCCCACAACAATCCGCCATTCATCGGAATAGACCAATCGGGTGTTTTAGGAACTCCTTCATAGTAGATTCTGATTTCTTCATTGGCGTCTGCTTTCAACGGCTCTGGAAAATCAACATAGACAGCATCAAACTCACGCTTGAAGTTGAGTGGTTTATTCTTATACAATATTCTCTCGACTTTCATATTGGCAAACAAATCAACTTGCATGGTGCGAAAAGGCTTTGCCACTCTGAATCGAATTAAGTTCGATCCTTTTATTGCCTTGTCGTTCATATTGACGGCAACATCTAAGTGATAGAAAAGCACATCGTAGCACGTTCTTCGTGGAGAAAGCTTTCCACGCAAGGTATCTGCGCGTGTAAATCCTTTTTGGTGATTGGTCTTCTGATTTGAACTTCCCTGCTTCGGATCAAGCTGCTTCGGATTTATTTTTTCAGGTGCAGGAATAGTTTTCTTTAGCGAATCGGGTACAACCAGCTTTATCACATTGAAATTTTCCCAAAAAGATTCGTCATAATCATTGCCAATAATAGTACTAATAGCAGCTTGATTATTGCCGATATTTCCCTGTGCGATTTGGTTTCTGTTTAGCGTTTCGATGTCGGTAATTTGCAAAGTGCCATCTACAAACCATTTTCGCTCTTTTATTTTTCGCTTTCGGCTATTCACTAAAAGCTCAAAATGACGATTGACGGAGTTGAGGTACCATTTACCATGATACATTTTATAGGTCGCATCAGCGGAGAATTTATCATAGTTGGTATTGAAGCCGATGTAGAGCGAAGCTAATGAGTAGCCCACTCCCTTGTCTGAACGCTCAACCTTGTCGACTCCTTCTTTGGTAAGGTCAGCCTCTATCCGTTCAAACGCCATCGATTCTTGATCGATGAATAACTTCATGTTAAATAGGCCTTTGCGGGACTTCTTTTTAGGCCGCATACTTACTATTTGCGTTAGTTTACTTCCATCTTGAACAATGTCGCCAAACTCAAACTGATAATACTTGAAATTGCGCTGATTAAACGGGTGATAGTCATCGGTAATGCCTTTTACAAAATCATTGCCCAAATTACCCCTGGCTCCGTTAGAAAGACTGAGCGAATGATAAAGCATGTCGTCAGGAAATTTGATTTGCTTTTTGCGCCCTTTCAGAATGCGCAGTTGGTCGTTGAACTTCTTTCTTGTGTTTGGCTTCCACGTTTTATAAATATCCAGCACGGCTTCGCTGTTCACCATTTCAAAATCACCAAGCCATGCGTTTTCTTTGTAGTAAGCGTTCATGTGAAAATTCGTGGTGTCATAATTTTGAGGAATTTTTTTTATGGCGCGATTAACAAAAGCCAAAGCTGGTTCGCCAATAACAGTAATCTCTTTTAGTTGGATTATCGATTGCTCCAGCGAGATCTCTTTAGACGACTTATCAGTCCAAATCATCGATTTGGCTGTGTTGTAACCAATGCTTGAAACCATCAGTGTGTCATTTGCCCATATGGTTGGTATCTTAAAAATAAACTCACCCTCGGTATTAGAAGCAGTACCTATTCCATGCGTTTTCAGATAGATGTTAGCGTATGGAACGGGCTTTTTCGATTGCTGCTCCACAACTTTGCCAGAAATGAAAATGAATGATTGTGCAACGGCCGGCACGCTAGCCGATAGGGCTATCGCAACAAATACACACCAGATTTTGAAATTACGCATACTCGATTTCTTAATAAATAAGCCGAAAGAACTGGCTTTTAGACGCAGAATTCTTCTCAAATCGCGATTTGAGAAGAACTAAACTACTTTTTTTGATTGTATGGCGATGTATTCCTTGGGTGTCATGTTTAATTTTGATTTGAACACCCGCTGAAAAGTAGCGTTCGAATTAAACCCGCATTCCAATGCAATGGCAGAAATAGTTAAGTGCTGGTAAGCTGGGTCTACCAACCGGCTTTGTGCTTCGGCAATTCGGTAGCCATTCACAAAATCATTAAAGGTACTATTGTGGTACTGGTTTAGGGTACTTGAAATAACCTTGCTGCTAATACCGCTTTGCATGGCTAGTTTATTCAAATTCAGTTCAGGATCTAGAAATAGTTTATCCTGCTCCATACAATTTTTTAGCTTGATAAACTCAGCTTCTGGCTCAATCTCATCAACTCCAGAAAGCCGCGATGTTTTTAATTGAATTTGTCGCGATTGGTAGTAGCCGGCAAATGCAATCCAATAAATAAAAGAAACCAGCAATAATTCTACGGGATAATATTTTTCATTCTCGGGAAGATCAAAAATAGTTGGTGCGATTAATGTAAGCGGCCAGAGTATTGTCAGTATACCCATGGCAATCAGCAATGACTTTGTCCAACGAATTACTTTTTCCTGATTTTCCTTTGAAAGCAGTCGATTGGGGCGCGCTAGCTTTTGCTTTCGATGATATGAAACCGAGGCAACAAAAAAACCGATGAATACCAATACACTCAACGGCTCGGAGTAACTGAAATATATCTTATTAAAATAATCTGGGTGCAACTCTGTTTGAATGTAGTCATTCATCCAAAGCACATGGTATACAACAGCCAACATGCGCATAAAAAGTTGACCAATAGGCAAAGCATAGATCAGAAAAATGTACCGAGTGGATATTTTCCTTTCAGGATATTGGAGCGAGCTTAAATACAAAAATAGACTTGGCCCCAGAAGGTAAATTGAAACGAACGGGAACAGATCAGTAACAAAAAGATTTAGGCCAGAACTCCAGTTGAATGTTTCAAAACTATTGTAAGCAAGCGTGAGCATGAAGATACTCAAGAACACCGCGCCCGGATGTTTTCGGTTAAACAACAAAATCAACCCGAAGATCAGGCCCTGCAAAGCACCTAGCCCAATGAGAAGGTTTATCAGTTGTAAATCAAGATTCATGAATTGCTTTTAGTAAAAGGCTAGTGCGTTTTTCGATTTAAGTCATTCAAATAAACAAAAAACATACCGAGCCAAACCAAAAGACCCAGCTTAAACGCATCCGAGTCAACATCGAGGAAAGATCCATAGAGCAAGTGCACCTTTATATTATAAATTGAAGCCTTGAATGGTGCCCAACAAATGAAGATATTCAAAAAATTCATACTCTTCTAAATATGATACACCCACTCTTTGTACTGACCATCCTCAGGATTGAAGTCAGCGCGCCTTTGAAAGTGCCACTCCAGCATTTCAAACTCTTCGATTCGCGTAAGCTGTAAATTGCGATAGCCCTCTTTGCCACCGGCTTTCGTAAAGCCGGCCGTTTGCCAGCATACCAG
>JAIENH010000467.1 GCA_019751475.1 Cyclobacteriaceae bacterium | reverse complement strand
CAATTCAGTGAAGCAAACTCTGTAAATGTAATGGCCTGTTCTGAAAACGGGTCAACCACTACGGAATAGAAACCAAGCGCCTGCCGATTGGTGCCCTCACCATAGGTGCCAACAATGAGCAGTTCATCCCGTTCAAGGGCACTGGTCATACCGGTGATGATGGAGTATCCGGGATTAAAATTGATTTCGTCATCCATTAAGAGGTTGCCAGCTTCATCGTAGGTGCGTATGATCAATTTTCTTTTTTCCTTCCCTTTCCGCTCGGCCAGCAGCACGTTGAAGCTTTGATTTTGGTTAGCACGTACGTCCAGCAATTCAAGATCGTTGTTAAAGAGCCCCGGCAATACTTTAGGATGGTCACTCGACTGATCATAAAGCAACACTACCGGTTGTGAGCTGATATAACCACCAAAAATCGCACTGCTTCCCGCCAAGGTGAAGTGGGTGATCCGGAAGTTTAATTCAAATTTTATTTTCTCTGTCTGATACGTTCGCTCGGGTATATCGACCCGCGCCATTTGAAAATTATAAAAATCAGTTTCGCCTTCGCGGAATAAAAGGTAAAGTCTTTGAGGACTATATTCGTAGCCTACCAGCACCAGGCGATTGTCAAGTTCCATTTCGGTAGACCACTGAGAGGTGAGGGTAGTGTCAAGAATTTCGAGGTGCCACTTTTTTTTGCCTTGCTCGTACTTTTCTTTATCGCGCACAAACGCGATGCCTTCCTTCTTCAAAGAGATAACCGTAAATCCTGCTTCGGAATTTTTTATTTTTTGCTCAAAACGATAGGGCTGTGATATCTGGGCGTGCAAAGGCATTCGCACCGACAGCAGTACGAGAAAGAACGATTGGTAAAGAATAAATCGGTTCAAGCAGAAGCACTTAAATCAAGAATACGTTGATACTCCGCCTCAGACACGGGCTGTACAGAGAGTCGTGCTGCCTTAACCAATACCATACTTTGCAAGGACTTGTCTTGTTTGATCTGCGCCAGGCTTACCGGTTTCTTTAATGCCTTTTCCGGTGCTAAATCGACCGCTACCCAATCCGGATCTTTGGGCTCCGGGTAGGCTGTCTTAATCACGGAGGCAGTTCCGACAACGGCTTTTTCATCTCCCGTATGATAAATGAACACACGGTCGCCCTTCTTCATTTCCTTCAGGTTTTTGCGTGCTTGAAAATTTCTGACCCCGTCCCACACGGCTTTTTTATCTTTTTGAAGATCGGCCCAGGAAAATGTTTCGGGCTCTGTTTTCACTAGCCAATAGTTCATGATCGTTGCTTTTTGATGCTCCTAAAATACTAAATAGAAAACTGAAATGGCCACTAAAATGGTTTCAATCTCTCACAAGGTGATGCCGATGGCCCGTTCGTTTAGGTTCTCAATCAAAAACCATCCAATAGACAAAAGACGCATTTAAAAAAACCTCCCCCTGCTGGTATTATTTTCCGAGCGTGTACCTTTGGCATTACACCGAGGTCTGCATGAAAATTCTTGTCCTTCGATTTTCTTCTATAGGAGACATTGTGCTGACCACACCCGTAGTGCGCACACTCAAGACGCAATTGGAAAATGCCGAAGTGCATTACGCTACCAAAGAGGAGTATAGCCTGCTTGTCAATCAAAATCCGTACATCGATAAAGTACACGTGTTAAAATCTTCCTTGCGGGAATTGATCAATGAATTAAAGCAACAGCAGTTTGATTATGTAATCGATCTGCACCACAACCTGCGCACCTTTCAAATTAAGCAGTCACTAGGTGTGAAGTCATTGAGCTTTAATAAACTAAATGTAGAGAAGTGGCTTAAAGTAAATCTCAAGATTGACCGGCTGCCCAATGTTCACATCGTAGATCGCTACATGGACACGGTCAAGTCACTGGGGGTGAAGATGGACGCGCTGGGGCTCGACTATTTTATTCCGGAGTCAGACGAAGTGCCGCTGGATTGGCTTCCGGAGGAATTTCAAAAAGGCTATGTGGCCTATGCCATCGGTGCCCAGCATGAAACGAAGAAGCTCCCGCTCAATCGCATGATCGAGCTGTGCGACAAGATCAACAAACCCATTGTGTTGCTGGGTGGCAAGGAAGATGCCGCCAAAGCGAAGGAAATTGAGAGATTCTTCTCGCGCCCCCTCCATGATCAGGGTACTGAACCTGGGCTACTGGAACTCAACAAGAAAGCGGTTGTCTACAATGCCTGTGGAAAATTTAACCTTCATCAGTCTGCCAGCCTGGTCAAGCAGGCCCGGGTGGTCTTCACCCACGATACAGGTCTGATGCACATTTCGGCTGCTTTTAAGAAAGAAATCTTCTGTATCTGGGGTAATACCATCCCCAATTTTGGCATGTATCCCTACCGCACCAAGTTCACTATTTTGGAGAACAACCGATTAAAATGCCGCCCCTGTTCTAAAATAGGCTATAATAAGTGCCCCAAGGGGCATTTTAAGTGCATGAATGACCTGATTTTTGACTTTTACCTTCCTTGAATTGGGTTACCGCCAAGGCCTGCCGTGTATTGAAATGATACAGTTCTATGGCTGAAAATCGGTTTTAAAACCCTACTTTTGGCTTTATTTTTTCAAGATTGAATCGAAGATTATGAGATATCTTAAGTTGTTTGCTTTAGTCACCACCTTGGTTCTTACCCAATCTGTTTCCATAGCGCAAATCGTTTCAAATGGAACGGGTGGTGGGGCTTGGAACGTTGGTACAACATGGTCTGGAGGGGTTGTGCCAACAGCAGGCCAAACTGTAACTATTCTGGCAAACGATATCGTGACATTTAATGCCAATGCTACCTGTGCCTCGTTAACAATTAATGCAAATGGAAGATTAAGTTTTACTGCCAATAGCACTTTGACCATTACGGGTAACTTAACCATGGATGGCGCGGACACACGGTTGGTGGGCACCAACAATAATCAAATTATAACAGTGGGCGGAAATTTTTCCGTGCCTGCGAGCAGCAATGCCCTGTGGGGCGGAATACGGGTAACTATCACCGGCACTACTACTGTTGCAGGTTCCTTTACCTTGGGTGATGTAAACGGTATAAAGACATTTAATGGAACAATTACCGTTGCAGTTGGAGGAACATGGGACAATACAGCGGGCGTTGACCCCGTGGTAAATTGCAGTATTGTTAATAATGGATTCTGGCCTGCCCCAACGGGTGGCAATGGACGATATGATGTATTAGTAGCGGGTACTTACACGTATAGCGGAACGAGCGAAATTGTCATGACTAGATTAGCCATTGCGTCCGCTGCCACGATCACGAATCTGGGGTCCCTTCGATTGACCAGAACCGCAAACCCTCCGGAGGCACTTACAGTTGTTGCTGGAGGAACATTTAACAATGGTAATGGAGTAGCAAATGCTTTATTGACGTTCACCTCTATACCTACCAGCGCCTCAGGTGCCGGTGTCATTAATTTTGCGAATACGAATAACACAGTAGACTATGCTAATGCAGGGGCTCAGACAATCTTTACTACAACCTATTATAATTTAACAGCCTCCAATTCAGGTGTAAAAACGCTGGCGGGTAATACGACTGTAACCAATGCTGTTAATATCTCAGGATCAGCAATATTAAATGCCACCACCTTTACGCTTGATGGCACGGCTAACCTCGTTATGAGCGGCACAAGCGAACTGCGTTTGAGTAAGAATAGTGTAGCACTTCCAGAATTGACCGGTGTTACCAATACATTGGCTTCTGGAACAACCATTACGTTTAATGGATCGGGTACGCAAACGGCTAAAAGTAGTGCCACGTATTCATACCAGAATATAAACCTCAATAGTGGCACTCCAGGATCTTCTGTAGACTTTACTGCTGTTGCCAACGTGGCTGGCAACCTTAATTTTTCTGGTAGTGGGCGAATGATCAGCAACCCAGTGATGACCGTTGGGGGTACGTTCAATTATGCGTCTGCGGTAACCACTATCTTATCCAACAATGTTACGGTAGGTAATTTTATTTTCTCAAATGGTACTCTTAACTACAGTAACCGCACTATTACTGTCAACGGGAATAACGGTACATGGACATTTAACGGTGGTGGTAGTTTCGTCAATTCAGCAAGCAATGTAATTTTTACAACAGGCACTAATCAATCTATTGGAGGCACAGCCAGCACTTCATTTGCTAATCTAACCATCAACAACAGTAACAACGTTTCTCTCACATCCGTGGATGTGTCTGTGCAGAACAATCTCAATTTTATCAGCGGTAAGCTTATAACTGGGGCTACTCGCAATGTGTATGTGCCTATCGGGGGCACAGTAACTGCATCAGGGGGCACGGGATGGGTGCGGGGAAATCTGCAAAAAGATGTTAGTCTTGGCTCTCCCAGCTTAACCTTTGAAGTTGGCGGCAGTACAAATTATGCCCCTGTAGATGTTGTATTTAACACCGTAACCACGGCAAATATTCTAACCGTATCCACTACTGATGGTGTACATCCCAACATAGCGGGTTCTAATATAGAGCCTAACAGAAGTGTAAATCGGTATTGGACCCTCACTAATACAGGAATTGTATTCACAAATTATTCAGCCACTTTTAATTACCTAGATCCTGATAAGGATGCACTGTTTTTACCCTCATCGGCTTCTGTCAGGCGAACAAATGGCATAGCCTGGTTCACTACTACTGCGGGAACACTTGGCTCTAATGCGACACAATTTGTTACCGAACCCGCTGCTAATCTCCCTTCCGGCTCCCCTATGAGTTTTTCGGTTGGAAATGCGATCATCACTACGGGGTTTCTCAATAGTCAAACGGGTACTCTGAACTGGAGTTCTCAGGCTACCTGGATTCAAAACAGGACAGGAAGTATTCAGTTTACCAATGGAAGTAATTTAGTTCAGGGCCTAAGTGGAACAACGTTTTTTACTACCGAGTTGGCAGTGGGAAATGTAATTATGCTACAAACGGACTTAGGGCTCACAAGGAGATACACAATCCAGTCGATAACAGATGCTGCTAATTTGGTATTGACCACGAATGCCGTGGCAACCAACAGCGGTGGTTACGGACGGGAATTGGTACCAAATGCGATTTCCCACGCAGTCACGATTGGTAATTCTCTAATTCCTGTTGACGCCACCACTACAATTACCTTAGATCAAAATGCGACCGTAAACTCCTTGGATATCAATACTTCGACTTCTGCGAGGACAACATCACAAAATCTTACGCACACAGGAGCGAATGCGCTCACCGTTCAAACAAACGTGACAGTGAATCAGCCTGGGTTGGCTGGTACAGATGCGTGGAACATCAATGCAGGCAGTGCCTCCGTAAATGGTAACGTAATCATTGGCACGGCCACCGGCACGAACACGCAAATCGCCAGGGTGAACATTACCACAGGGTCCCTTTCAGTAAATAATGTTATCTTCAATACCATTGCAGGAGCAGGTAATGATGCCCAGGCCGTATTAGATATGTCTGGTGGTGTGGGAGGCCAGGTTAACCTGAGAGGGGCATTTACCTTTACTAATAACCGGGGACGATTAACACCCGGTGCGGGCAATAATAGTACCATCAATCTCAATGGCACCTCTGCACAGACACTTGACTTTACTCTGCCCGCTAACATGGGCAGCAATTTTAATTACAGCAATTTACTTTTCAATAATACTAATGCGTCAGGTGCCACAATTACGGGTGCCAGTATCAGCGCAACCAATGCAACAGGTAACTTTAGAATTCAAACTGGAACAGTGTTCACGGACAACAATATAAACATTGTTGGCAATGCCGCCCGTACCTTTCAAATTGATCCAGGGGCAACGTTTCAAATGAATGGCAATCCCTCAACCTTCCCAACAGGGTATGGTACCTTCAACTTAGGTACTACAGCACCTTTCGGAACGGTAGTCTATAACCAACCTACCAATAATACAATCGCCAGCCAGAGTTTTGGTAATCTTACTGTGCAAGTAAATGCTGCCGTTTTCACACTGCCGGCTACGCTCACCGTTGCTGGCAATTTGGTTGTAGGAAATGGCAGCAGTACACCTACCCTCAGAGGAAACAATACAACTGCGTTAACTGTAATTCGCAATGTCACAATTAATGCGTCTGGTATTATTGATGCAAATGTTAGCGGTCGTATCCGGAATTTCAGTGTTGGTGGCGATTGGACAAATAATGGTACATTTACACCTTCATCGAACACTGGGGACGCAGGTGTTACTTTCACAGGCGCGGGTCCTACCCAACCACAAATCATTTCAGGCTCATCAACAGATTCTTTTTTCAGGGTCGTGCTGAATACCGCTGCCTCTACCAACTTAGTGCAGTTGAATAAGAACATCACAATCTCCAACCTTTTGACATTAACACAGGGCGGCATTGATTTGAACGGCAGAATTCTGAACATAACCAATACTGCTACTACTGCAATTGCTCGTACAGGTGGCTATGTCAAAAGTGAGAAAACGACAGCGCCATACGGAGAATTGCGCTGGTCAGCAAGCAATACCGCAGGTTCATTTGTTTTCCCATTTGGAAAATCTTCTACCGAATTTATTCCAGTTACTGTAAATAAAACTGCGGGTGCTCCTGGAGGAGGAACAATTTCCATTTGGACGTATGCGACCGTCCCGGCCAATACTCCGCTGCCGACCAGTGTTGCCAATTTGAATGGGACGAGTGGTGGTAACTCCGTGGCGGATCGTTTTTGGGGAATGACCCTTAGCGGATACACCACAACGAGACCTATAGCTACTTTGACATTTACAGCTGTTGGTACCAATTCTTTTCCTCCCAGTGAAAAGCCTGCCTCAATAGCTAACATTGCAACCGTAGCCGCCTCTCCCGCTGGTATAGCCGCTCAAGCCTGGAGCCCATCCTTGTATTGGGATGCGGCAACACCATCTCAGACCTTTGCTAACAATGCTCCGAGTGCGGGATTTTTCCAGGTAACTGCCCCTGGCATTGATTTGGTTAACGGCTATGTGCCATGGACTCTAGCGGATATAAGTGTTCCTCTCCCCATTCAGCTTACCAACTTTGAGGCTAATCTGTTGAGCGATAAGGTGGAACTTAAGTGGAGAACCGAATCGGAATTGAACAACAGCCTCTTCACTGTTCAGCGCACTGGCGATGGCGAAAGTTTTTCAGATGTGACCAGCGTAACAGGAGGGGGTACTACAACAACACCTAAAGCCTACTCCACTTTTGATTATGAAGTGTTGCCTGGCAAATGGTACTATCGCTTGAAGCAGACAGACTATGATGGCAAGTTCACTTTCTCAAAACTAGTAGCGGTGGATGTGCCTACTGCATTGGCTTGGGGCGTATTCCCCAATCCTTCCATCGGAAGTGAATTCAATGTAAGAGTATCAGCAAATGATATTGGCAAAGATGTATTCATTCGCCTGAATGATGTTAGTGGAAAAGAAGTAGCCTTTATGAAAGCAGAAAGCATCAACTCGACCCGCGTTAAAGTCATGCTCCCACAGCCACTGCAACCAGGTATGTACGTAGTGACCATTGCTGTGGAGCAGCAATTGGTAAAGCAGAAACTGGTGGTGAGATAAAATTCTTGAGGTGATTAAAAATGCCACTGGCTTAAAGGTCAGTGGCATTTTCTTTTTGAGCTAAAAGTGAAATCTCAATACGCCCTTACCAGGCGGCCCTCCATGTAGTTGATATAAGATTTGTTGGCCACGAGCATACCACCGGGTGTCGGGTAGTTGCCAGTAAAGTACCAGTCGCCTGTGTGGTTGGGTATGGCTTTGTGGAGGTTCTCCACGGTCTGAAATACAATCTGAAGGTCAGCCTTCATGCCTACGGGGCGCACAATGTCCGTGATCTTATCAGAGATTTCCTCATAGGTAAATTGCTCGTAAAGCCTTGTCACATGGTTGACAGGTTCGTTATCTGCCAGGGCTCGCAGACATTGCTCATACACTTCTCCCAGCAAGTAATCTTTGCCTTGTTCTTTTAGAAGTTGAATCACCGCTCTAAAGGCTACGAAATCGCCCATGCGACTCATATCAATACCGTAGCAATCCGGGAAACGGATTTGAGGGGCGGAAGACACAACCACAATCTTTTTGGGGCCAAGCCGATCTAATAAGGTGAGGATGCTTTTTTCAAGGGTAGTGCCACGGACAATAGAGTCGTCAATGACTACCAAGGTATCTTTATCGCGCTTCACCACTTCGTAGGTAGTGTCATACACATGGGCTACCAGCTCATCCCGCTGGTCATCATCGGTAATGAACGTGCGAAGCTTTGCGTCTTTAATGACAATCTTTTCTACCCGAGGGCGAAACGACAGAATATCTTCAAGCGAATCAACGGAAGGCTTGCCGTCTACAATCACATCGGTTTGTCTCCGTATCAGGTAATTTTCTACCTCGGCCATCATGCCGTAGAAGGCCGTCTCAGCCGTATTAGGGATGTAGGAGAAGATGGTGTTCTTCAGATCAAAGTTGATAGATTTCAATACCTGTGGTACTAATAGTTTACCCAGCTTTTTACGCTCACGATAAATGTCAGGGTCGTTGCCACGCGAGAAGTAAATGCGTTCGAAGCTGCACGATTTCTTTTCGCTTACAGGCAAAATGGCGTGCTGCGCAAACTCACCACTTTTTGTGATGATGAGTGCGTGGCCAGGCTTCACTTCTTCAATCTGGCTGTAGTCAATATTGAAGGCTGTCTTGATGGCGGGCTTCTCAGAAGCCACCACCACCACTTCTTCATCTGCGTAGTAGTAGGCAGGGCGAATGCCATTGGGATCGCGTACTACAAATGAAGAGCCTGAGCCGATGAGGCCGGCCATGGTGTAGCCACCGTCAAAATCCTTGCAGGCACGTTTCAATATCCTGGCCAGATCGATTTCGTTTTCGATGATGTCGGATACTTCTTTGTTGGTGAACTGATCTTTGTATTTCTCAAACTGAAACTGCACCTCTTCATCCAGGAAGTGGCCAATCTTTTCCATCACGGTGATGGTGTCTACTTTTTCTTTTGGGTGCTGACCGAGGTCTACGAGTTTTGAAAAGAGCTCGTCTACGTTGGTCATGTTGAAATTCCCTGCCATTACCAGGTTGCGGCTGCGCCAGTTGTTCTGGCGGAGGAAGGGGTGCACATTTTCGATGCTATTGAAACCGTGCGTGCCGTAGCGCAGATGCCCGAGCCAAAGCTCTCCCGCAAAGGGTACATGTTGCTTGAGCCACTTTTCGTCTCTGAATTTTTCTTTGCCTGCCTTTTGGGCTTTTTTATAGCGTTTGCCAATTTTCTTGAAAAGGCTGGCTACCGGCTGGCTTTTCATAGACCTGTACCGGCTGATGTATCGGAACCCGGGCTCCTGGTCTATTTTGATGTTAGCGATGCCGGCACCATCCTGGCCGCGGTTGTGCTGCTTTTCCATGAGGATGTACATCTTGTTCATCCCATAGGCAGGCCCGTATTTTTCAATGTAGTAAGAAAGGGGCTTGCGCAACCGTACCAGCGCTATGCCGCATTCATGTAGAATGGAGTCGCTCATCAGGAGTTTAAATGACAAAGTTAGCGGTATTCAATCAACCCGTCAAAAAAGCGGGTTGGCCGCATGCCGTCACAACCAAAATGACGGAAAAAGATTCCCCGAAGGGGAAGATTTTTTGATGTGCCAATTCCAGGTGAGAAATAATTATTTTCGCGCATTATTTCAGCTATGATCCAGACAGACATTATTATAGTAGGAGCGGGTCCCGTGGGTCTTTTTACCGTTTTTGAAGCCGGATTGCTAAAACTTCGCTGTCACCTGATCGACTCGCTGCCACAACCGGGAGGTCAGCTTATTGAGATTTATCCTAAAAAACCCATTTACGATATTCCCGGTTACCCGATTGTGAATGCGGGAGAGTTGATACACAAATTGCTGGAGCAGATTGCTGTATTCAAGCCTACATACACCTTAGGTGAAACGGTGACTGATCTGGAAGAGACAGCCGACCATCGTTTCATCGTCACGACCAACAAGGGTACGCAGCACCAGGCTCCGATTGTGATTATTGCCGGGGGATTGGGCGTATTTGAGCCTCGCAAGCCCCCGATTGAAAACCTGGCCGCGTTTGAAGATAAAGGTGTGGAGTACATAATCCGTGACCCTGAATTTTACAAGGGCAAGCGTGTGGTGATTTCCGGTGGAGGTGACTCTGCTCTGGATTGGACGATTTATCTATCCGAACATAACATTGCGTCTGAAATATCGCTGGTGCATCGCAGGACTTCTTTCCGGGGGCACCTTGACTCCGTGCAAAAGGTAATGGATCTCGCCAACACCAAGAAAATTAACCTGATTACGGATGCGGAGGTAGTGGGCATCCATGCCAATGGTTCTGA
>JAIENH010000574.1 GCA_019751475.1 Cyclobacteriaceae bacterium | reverse complement strand
ACTTCACCATGGCCACATCAGAGACCTACAAAGACAAAACCACAGGCGACAAAAAAGAAGTGACCGAGTGGCACAACATCGTGCTATGGCGCGGCCTCGCAGAGATTGCCGCCAAGTATCT
Organism: Cyclobacteriaceae bacterium; assembly: GCA_019751475.1. Classification (GTDB taxonomy): domain Bacteria; phylum Bacteroidota; class Bacteroidia; order Cytophagales; family Cyclobacteriaceae; genus ELB16-189. The sequence continues at coordinate 10,211 of JAIENH010000574.1, read as the reverse complement.
GCACAAAGGCGACATGATTTATGTAGAAGGCAAGCTGCGCACACGGTCGTGGGAAAAAGAAGGCGTGACACGCTACACAACTGAAGTGGTAGGCGACAACATGACCATGCTGAGCACCCGCAGAGAAGGTGGTGGCGGCAATCCAGAGTATCGCCCGTCTGCCCCTGCGCAGAGTCAAGCTGCGGCCGATGATTTTCGTCCGGCCGCTGATAACAGTACCGATGATCTTCCATTTTAATGGATCCTTCTCTACAAACGTATTTGTCAGAAGCTCCGCCCGCCCAGGAAGAGCCTCCGAGTTTTTGTACTAACCCGCGTGACGAATGGAGTTGAATTCATTTTACGTTTTCAGCTTTGTGTCAATTGCCGTGCTGCTGTTTTTGTCAGCGATGATCTCGGCATCGGAGGTTGCATTCTTTTCACTTAAGACCGATGACCTCGATGAATGTCGTGAGTCAGACGATCCGGGAAAGTTGAACATTGTTGATCTGTTGAGGCGACCGCGTTTGCTGTTGGCCACTATTCTCATCATGAACAATTTTGTGAATGTGGGGGTGGTCACCATCTCTACATTTCTCATGTGGGAGATGGCCAATACACGCAAGCCCTCGGAAACCATCATTGGTGTTGTAACATTCGCCACCACGTTTGCCATTACGTTCTTCGGTGAAATTATTCCGAAAGTGTATGCCACGCAGCGCAACATGGTGATCGCGCGGTTGATGGCCGGTGTATGGAAATTTCTGGAGCGTGTTTGCCGGCCGGTGTCATTTATGCTGATGGGCATGAGCAGCCTCATCGAGCGTAGAATAGAAAAGAAAGGCTACAGCAGCACAGTAGAAGAACTGAACCAGGCGCTTGAACTCACTACCGACAATCCCGAGACATCGGAAGATGAAAAAGAAATATTGAAAGGCATTGTCAACTTTGGCACGCTCACGGTGAAGCAGGTGATGCGATCGCGCATGGAGATTTCTGCTGTTGAAGTTGATCTGAATTTCAAAGAATTGCTGGACGCGGTGAGCAAGTCAGGCTTCTCGCGTATTCCAGTCTTTCGCGAGACGATTGACCACATTGAAGGAGTATTGTACACCAAAGACTTGCTTCCCTACCTGGGTGAAAATGAGTCGTTTAAGTGGCAAAAATTGCTTCGTCCCGGCTTCTTTGTGCCAGAGACAAAGAAACTTGACTCGCTGCTAAAAGATTTTCAAAACAAGCGTGTACACGTGGCCATCGTAGCTGATGAATATGGCGGAACCAGCGGCCTGGTGACACTGGAAGACCTGATCGAAGAGATCATTGGTGAGATCAACGATGAGTTTGATGAAGTGGCGGTGCCCTATCAAAAAATAGACGACCGCACTTTTGTCTTTGAAGGAAAAATATCGTTGCATGATTTGTGCAAAGCTCTCGAACTTGATCCACAGTTTTTTGACGAAGTGAAAGGCGAGAGTGAATCGCTCGGTGGTTTGCTGCTGGAACTTAACAATGAACTGCCCAATGCCGGAGATAAGATCACGTACGATCGCCTGTTGTTTACGGTGGTTTCGGTAGATCAAAAGCGGATAAAGCGAGTGCGTATTACCATCACCGAGGCAGAGACGGGCGAAGATGAGTAGCGCTAAGAAAGTTTGGTTTGTTTTTTTGATCGCACTTTTGAGTACGGCCTGCTCCCGCGATTTTCAACCCAAGCCCAAAGGTTATAACCGGCTAGAATTACCAGAAGCCTCTTACCAGCTTTCGCCCGACACACTGCCTTATCAATTTGAATACTCCACACACGCACGATTGTTGAAAGACACCTCTCAAGTGCGCGAACGCTATTGGGTAGAAATTTTTTATCCGGAGCTAAAAGCAACCCTTCATCTCACATACAAAAAGATAAACGGAAAAGAAAAACTGTTGCGCGAATTTCTCAACGATGCCCACGTACTCACGTCCAAGCATCAGATCAAGGCCTACGCTATTGATGAGACCCTTGTGCGAACACCCAGCGGCAAGACGGCTGTGGTAGCAGAGTTGGATGGAGAGGTGCCAAGCCAATTTCAGTTTACAATGACTGATTCCGTGCAGAATTTTGTTAGGGGAGCGGTGTACTTTAATGTGAAAGTGCAAAACGATTCCCTTCGTCCGGCCATTGAGTATGTGAAGAAAGATGCCATGCAGTTGATCAATACGATGCAGTGGAGGAGTAAGTAGAGTTCTCTTTTCCTAATCTTCCGGAGAGAAACAAATTCAGTTTCCAAAGTTTTACTAAATTTGACAAGTGAACATCAGAATTGAACCTCACACACTATTGAGGGCAAATGAAAGAGGTGCAAGTGAGGACGAAATCATAGAAACTATCAATCAAGGCTCAGATTTGATCGGGAAACTGGGAAGGATCGGCAAGAGCAAGGTCTTTGATTTCAACAATGTCAGAAACGGAAAATTTTATGAGCACAAAAAGTTGGAAGTATTTTATGTCATCGAACGAGATTCAATTGTAACAATAACAGTTTATGTCTTTTACGGAAAATTCTAAGCATGACCATTCACTACGATAGCGCCACCGATTTACTTTATCTAAGATTAGAACTAGAAACGCAGGCCCTCGTCAATAAACGCGTATCTGAGGATATCGTATTGGATATTGGCAAGGATGAAAAGATTGTTGGAATCGAAATAATGGATGCTTCCCGACATGTTAATCTTTCTAAATTAATGCCTATCGAATACACAAAGGCTTCGTAGGGAGGCACTGAAGCTAAATACTATGGAATTCTCCTATTCCTGTTTTTGCCTCAATTAATTTGCACGCTCACGCAGCAAGGCATTGGCTACATTCTTCGATACGTCCATTGAATTTTTGAAAGGCGTGGGGCCGCAGCGGGCTACACTCCTGCAAAAGGAGTTGAACATCTTCACCTTTGCTGACCTGCTGCAACACTATCCGTTTCGCTACGAAGACCGCACGAAATTTTATTCCATAAAGGAAGCCAACGAAGAGATGCCCTACATTCAATTGAAGGGCCACATCACCAAATTTGATATTGTCGGCAGCGGATTTAAAAAACGATTGACCGCACAGTTTACAGATGGCAGTGGCCTGATTGAGTTGGTATGGTTTCAAGGCATTCCATGGGTGCTGCAAAAGATAAAACCGGGAATTGAGTACGTGGTGTTTGGCAAACCTAGTCGCTATGGTAAGTCATTGAGCATTGCACATCCCGAAGTAGAGCCGTTAAATGAACGACACGAAAAGGGGGGGCATCTGCAGCCAGTCTATCCACTCAGTGAAAAGCTTCGTGCCCGCCATGTAGACAGCAAGTTGATTTCCAAATTGCAACAGGAGGTACTGAAAGCGGCACAAGTCCACCTCCGCGAAACGCTGCCTGAGTATCTCATCAAAAAACTAAAACTAGTCAGCAAAAAAGAAGCCGTCACCGTCATCCATTTTCCACAAAGCAACGATCAACTACTGGCCGCACAGATACGACTGAAGTTTGAAGAGCTGTTTTATTTACAGCTGCGCCTGCTGAAAATGAAATTGGTGCGTACCGAAAAATTCAAAGGGCAGATTTTCAGCGACACCTCTGTGCTCACAAAGTTTTACAACGAGCAGTTGCCCTTCACGCTCACCGAAGCGCAAAAGAAAGTGGTGCGCGAAATTTATCATGACCTTAAGTCAGGACGGCAGATGAATCGATTGCTGCAGGGAGATGTGGGCAGTGGCAAAACCATCGTGGCATTTATCTGCATACTCTTGGTGATCAGCGGCCAGGCACAGGCTGCACTCATGGCACCAACCGAAATACTGGCACAACAGCATTTTAATAACCTGAGAAAATTCGCAGAGGCGATGGGCATTACCATTGCTCTTCTTACCGGCTCAACAAAAAAATCTGCACGCAAGCCCATTCACGAAGCACTGCAAAATGGTGCACTAAAAATACTGGTGGGAACACATGCTTTATTAGAAGAAGAAGTGAAATTTCAAAAGCTGGGTCTGGCCATCATTGATGAACAACATCGCTTTGGTGTGGCGCAGCGATCAAAACTCTGGCAGAAAAATACATCCGTCTATCCGCACGTGTTGGTCATGACAGCCACACCCATTCCACGCACACTCGCCATGACGTTATACGGTGATCTGGATATCTCCGTGATCGATGAACTTCCAAAAGGTCGCAAGCCCATCAGGACCACGCACCAGTTTGACTCGCACCGCCTGCAAGTCAATGCTTTTTTGAAATCACAAATAGAAGCTGGACGGCAAGTGTACATTGTGTATCCGCTCATTGAAGAATCTGAAAAGCTGGACCTCAAGCATCTCATGGACGGCTATGAGAGCATCGCGCGTGCCTTCCCCGATTATGCTATCAGCATACTGCACGGCCAGATGAAACCAGAGGCAAAAGATTTTGAGATGGCGCGCTTCGTGCGCGGTGAAACGAAAATTATGGTAGCCACCACGGTGATTGAAGTGGGCGTGGATGTCCCTAATGCCTCGGTGATGGTAATAGAAAGTGCCGAGCGATTCGGACTCTCACAACTGCACCAGTTGCGCGGCCGGGTTGGGCGGGGTGCGGAGCAATCATACTGTATCCTCATGACCAGCTTCAAACTGATTGCGGACTCCAGGTTGCGCATGCAAACCATGGTGCGCACCAACAATGGCTTTGAAATAGCAGAGACAGACCTGCAACTGCGCGGCCCGGGCGACCTGATGGGCACCCAGCAAAGCGGCCTGCTCGATTTGCTCATTGCCGACCTCGGCAAAGACCAGAAAATACTGCAACAGGCTCGCGAAGAAGCCCTGGCCATAATAGAAAGCGACCCAGAGCTAAAAAAGCCCGAAAACCAGCCTGTTAAGCAACACATCGATTCGCTCAGAAGGTCGGTGGTGAATTGGGCGAAAATTAGTTAGAGGCCATTCCGGTTACTTTTTGGCCCCTGCTGAATACATTCCATGGTTCCGGCATCCCTCTTTTCGGGTATTTTGATAGCAGGCTGATACAAGTTGACCTTAAAAGAGTTTAATTTTAAAGGTTCTAACACTCTAATCTCATGAGATCCTTTTTACTTGGTTTGGCCCTAAGTTCATTAATAGCCTTTTGCGGGTATGCTCAAAAGGCAACTATCCAAAAGGTGGACTTGGCCGGAGAAAAAATTATTGTCTTCTATGACTTGGAAGACAGCAACGCCTCCAACGAATACCTGATTAATCTCTACTCTTCCAAAGATAACTTCTCGGTAGCACTGAAGAGCGTGAAAGGAGATGTTGGCCCCGAAGTAAAACCCGGCACCAACAAGCGAATTGAGTGGAACATTCGCGAAGAGTTTGGTGGCTTTAAAGGAAAAATCTCCCTGGAAATTCGCGGGCGGGTGTACCTGCCGTTTGTGAAGCTGCAAAATTTTGACGCCAGCAAATCCTTCAAGCGTGGGAAGAATTACACCATCAGTTGGAAGCCCGGCAATGCCAACCCGGTGCACATTGAATTACTCAAAGGCAACCTGCGTGTGCAGGGTGATCTTAACCATCCAAACAACGGGTCGTATTTGCTTTCCATCCCACACAAACTAAAACCTGGTAAGGACTACCGATTGCGCCTTACCGACTCAAAAAATTCAGAGGAGATTATTTACACCAATTTCTTTGCTGTTAAGCCCAAGGTGCCCATGCTGGTGAAGGCGTTAATTCCGCTGGCCGTACTGGGCGGTGGTGTTGCCCTACTAGGAGGTGGCTCCAAAAAAAGTGGTGATGGTGGTGAGTCCACCACACGTGACCTACCTGTTCCTCCTTTCCCATCCAATTAGCATCTAAGATCCTATGATAAATCGATCTTTATCCCTACTTGCTTCTCTTGCCTTTGGACTCATGGTGTTTTGTCCATCAAGCACCTTTGCTCAAAGTTTCACATCTCTGAATGGCCCCTATTTGGGAAGGATCAATGACTTGGCGAGAACATCGACAGGTGTTTTTTTTGCCGCTACAGAGAACGGTCTCTATAGATCCACCGATGGTGCAAATTGGACTCGCTTCACATTAACGTCTGCCAACGGTATAGCTACAAGTTTTTGGGACATTGAAGTAAACACTACTTCAGGTCTAATTTACGCAATTAGTTTTAGTACCATTTTTTCATCGACTGATCAGGGTCTTACTTGGTCCGTAGTAACTACCAGCGGCTTAACAGGTACCTCCATAAGAAGGCTAAAGATAGCCCCCAATGGTAACATCTGGGTTGCCGATTTTAGCAACGTTCTATTTCGCGCGAACTTTGCGACACCAACCACATTTAATCAAATCTCTACCTTTTCATCCGCTATCAATGATTTTGACATTGGTCCGTCAAATCAAATTGCAATAGCCACCCAAAATAACTCCGTACAAGTATCTACTAACAATGGCGTTTCTTTCAATCCACCCGGAGCGGCTCTTGCCACCAATGCGACCACCTATTCTGTAGTTTTCAATTCGAGCGGGGTGTTGTTCGCCTTGGCTTCCGATGGGCCTTACCGAACTACTAACAATGGCACTGCCTGGACAGCCATAAAAAACAATATCACCGAAGGCAGCTTTTTTGGATTTATGGAGGTAGATCCCTCTAATAACCTCTATCTAGGCAATGCGGGCTTTGGTAGGATTTATACAGTTTCAGCTGCTAATTCGTTACTCGCTTCCCCCACATGGGCAATGGCAGTGCCTCCCGTAACTGACTCAATGCTTTCCGGGCTTTTTCTTAGCGCAACCAACTGGCACATTGCATTTGGTAGTTATGCAGTGGCCAATACGCAAGATGGAGGTACAAACTGGGCACAGAATTCCACGGGTATCAAGGCATTCAATGCAGGTGGTTCAACAATTACTCCCCGGATTTTTCGCTCAGCTTCGAATCGATTGTTAATGGGCTGGTCAGGTGGGGGCTTCTTTATCTCCATTGATGATGGTGCTACCTGGGATCTGCTTAATACACCGGCTTCTAACACTAACCGGGTACTGTATGGATTCATAACGGCCAGTGATAATTCGATCATTGGATATGGTAATGGTGTAATCCGATCAACAGACAATGCGCAAAACTGGACGTTGCAGAATGCGAGCCCCTCTCACGTAGTTCTTACAAACGTAGGTGCCATACTGTATTCCTTCAGTTCAGTCAATACCAACACAACTCTCCAGCGATCAACCGATAACGGTGCTAACTGGACAACGCTGGCCCTTACGGGTTTGCCAGGCTCATTCACCATTCGAAAGTTGATTGGCAATGCCACTACGCTATACTTATTAATTAACAATGGCATCTACACGGTCAACACGTCCACCGGTGCATGCACCTTAATCACAACCGTACCCGTATCACCCAATGATCTTGTAGTCACGGGCCCTTCAGGAGCTACACTTTTAGCAGTTGCGGGTAACTCTACTTCTGTTGCTATCTCCTCCAACGGAGGCTCAACATGGGTAACCCGGTCAGCTCCAAGCATAGTGACGCGTATCTGGGCTGCAGATGAGAATAATATATATGGTCAGTCGTCTACTGTCGGATCATTTTTTGTTTCTAACAATGCGGGCACCACGTGGACAACAACCCAGCTTGGTGATGCCACCGGCCAGGCGACCGATGCTATTTTTTCGTCTCAGGGTTTTGCTTACCTGGCCGGCAGTAACATGGCGGTGCAAAAAAGCAATACCGTAATCGTAGCACCCAAAGCTCCCACCAATCTTATGGAGCTAAGCAAAGGGCCCACTGGCAGCTATGTAGTGTGGGATGATAATACCGGCACGGAGGAAAGTTACGAGGTAGAGAAATCAGTGGGTAATAACACAAGCTATGCACTAGCATTTACCCTTGGTTCCTTTCAAGCAATACAAAATAAGATTTCGACATTTGTCAGTGCTGATATTGGGGCCACCACCTATGTGCGGGTACGTGCGACTAATGATGCCGGCAATTCAGCCTATTCAAATGAAATCACCATTGCTCCGTTTGGCAACGGTTGTTCACCTCCTGCCGGTGACTTCATCCCCAACAACAGGAGTTGGACGGCCACAGCTGTAGCCGATCCGGGTTTCACCGCTACCAATTCAGGGCCGTTTACTTCATCTGCCGCGGCTATCACCGCCACTTTAAACGGTAACCTCACATCGGCCTTGGTGTCCAATCTTCGCCTTGGTATGGGGATAAACGGCCAAGGTCCAAACAACGTAACCGTGACCCTAAACGAAAGGTGCGGCCAAGCTACTATTGTAAATAGTAATGTTGGCACGGGCTATATAAACAACGGCAACAGCACCTGGAACCCGGCCACCAAAACATTGACGATAAAGTGGCAGACATCCTTTAACTCACTCGCATTCAAAGGTACTACTACCTACGTATTAAATGCATCTGACCCAATACCGGCTGCAACGACCCTGACGGCTTCTATCTATTCCAACACGGAAGTTTTTTTGAGCTGGTTCACATCATCATTTGCCACGTCTTATGATCTGGAGCGAAGCACCACCTCCGGGTCAGGCTTCGCCTTAGTGGGCACTATCAACTACCCGAGTACAAGTTTCCTTGATGGTAATTTGACGGCCGGGCAGACCTACTATTATAGGATTCGGTCGAAAAATGCGGCCGGGTCGTCAGCCAATTCAGCTGAAGTATCTGTCACTCCAACCACATCAACCGTGTTTCGCCCGCTGGTCAATGCCATCTCTCAAAACTTTGAAGGGCAACAGGGTGCATCATGGGGTGATTTTGACAACGATGGAGACGATGATATTGCTATCCCCGCCTTTACAAATTCAACGAATGAATTTATCGCACCCTACTTCTATCAAAACCAGGGCAATAACGTTTTTGTGCGCTTTACACCTACTAGTCTTATCCCTGAAAACACAGCTACCTCCAGGGGCGTTGGAATATTTGACTATGACAATGACAATGACCTGGATGTGATCATCGGACGAAGTGGTGCTGGCACTGTGGCAAGCGCTCTCTTGCTGACTAACAATGGCAATTGGAACTTTACCAAAACATCACTCGACCAAACAGCCCCCACTGGAGGTGGCGTTGCATTTAGAGGGTTTGCTGTGTCTGATTATGATCAGGATGGTTTTGCGGATGTATTCCTTGGCTCAGTCGATGGGAGTGGTTTATCCCCTTTTTTGCCATCACTTCAACTAAAAAACAATGGTGGCACCTCAATCAGTCGCATCACTACAGGCACGTTTGCCACCGATCTGAATAGTGCTATGACGTTGCTGCCGGGGGACTACGATAATGATGGAGACCAAGACATATTCATGGTGAACCGGCTTAATCCGCCCGATGTCAACAAACTCTTCAAGAATAATGGTGATGGTTCGTTTTCTCTCGTCACAGGTTTAGTGTTTGATTCTGATCCTGCCACACAGACAAGAGCAGGAAGTTGGGGCGATATTGACAACGATGGAGACCTTGACTTATTCGTTGGGTTGACAGGGGCAACCAATAGGCTATATCAAAATAATGGCAATGGCACGTTCACAAGCCTCACAAGTAGTCCTGTGTCTGAAGTACTAAGTGCCACAGGCAGCGCCTTTGGCGATCTGGACAATGATGGCGACCTCGACTTGGTAGTAACCAGTTTTACAGCTAATGGAATTTACATTAATGGTGGTACGGGTAATTTTACCAAGTCCACCACGCAGGAGATTTTTGTTAGCCCCGTTTTGTCAAATGTTGGCGGAGCCTTCAGTGATTTTGATAACGATGGATTTCTCGATTTCTACTTGCCGATTACAAGTAGCGCAACTGCATCGCTTCCTAACCTGTTATGCAAGAATACCAACACTGCCTCACCCTCTCGCAATTGGATAGAAGTGAAGTTAAAAGGTACAATATCCAATGCAGCTGCACTGGGCGCACGGGTAACCGTCACTACCACCTCTCCTGCACGCACGCAGGTACGCGAAGTGGCGTCCGCCACTGGGTATGGCAGTCAAAACAGTTTGACCCAGCATTTTGGGTTAGGTACAGCCACGACAGCCAGTCAGATACAAGTGCGCTGGCCCAACGGAGGTATTCAAACACTTACTAATGTAGCAGCCAATCAGATCATTACCATTACGGAAGATCTTGCAGGCCCATCATTCACTCTTACACCTGCTAACGCAGCCACGGGTGTGGCGTTGAACAGTACGTTAAAAATTGTACTAAGCGAAGCCGGAACACCGGTGGCTGGCAAAAACATCG
>JAIENH010000796.1 GCA_019751475.1 Cyclobacteriaceae bacterium | reverse complement strand
CTTACACGCGAACCTTTTAGCCTTTCATCTCTCCTATTCTTACCCTATTTTTGGGCTTTCATTTTAAAAACCCAATCTCATGAATATCCCCACAGACCTGAAGTACACCAAAGACCACGAATGGATTAAAGTTGAAGGTAACGAAGCTACTATTGGCATCACCGATTTTGCTCAAGGCGAACTGGGCGACATTGTGTACGTGGATATTTCTACCGTGGGTCAGGAAGTGAGCGAACACTCAGTGTTTGGCACAGTGGAAGCCGTTAAAACCGTGAGCGACCTTTTTATGCCTGTGAGCGGAAAAGTGCTGGAAGTAAACAAAGTGCTGGACGGCAGCCCGGAAAAAGTAAATGCCGATCCCTATGGAGAAGGTTGGATGGTGAAAATTGAACTAAAGAATGCTGGCGATGTTAATAAGTTACTGTCAGCGGATGAATACAAAGCATTGATAGGAAAGTAAACGAAAAGGTCTCAGGAGAGAGGATGATAGAATTACCCACCATATCAGCAGAGGAAACAAAAAAGCGTAAGCCTAATTGGCTGCGGGTGAAATTGCCTGTGGGCCCAGAGTATGCACACGTTCGAAAACTGGTGGACACCCACAAGCTTCACACCATCTGCGAAAGCGGTAATTGTCCTAACATGGGTGAGTGCTGGGGAGCAGGAACGGCAACCTTCATGATACTTGGCAATATCTGTACACGCAGTTGCACCTTTTGTGCGGTCGCCACGGGTAGACCAACTGAATTGGATGTGGATGAACCCAGGCGCGTGGCAGAGGCCATCAAACTCATGGGTGTAAAGCACGCAGTAATTACTTCTGTGAATCGCGATGAACTGAAAGACCGTGGTGCTGAAATTTGGTATCAAACCGTGGTGCAGACAAAAGAACTAAGTCCCGATACAACCATTGAGACGCTCATACCCGACACGAAAGGAAACTGGGATGCTCTTTATAGAATGATAGACGGAGGGCAAGAGGTGGTGAGCCACAACATGGAGACTGTGGAGCGCATGTATAGGCGCGTAAGACCGCAGGCCAAGTATGAGCGCAGCTTGGAACAAATCAAACGCATCCGTGAAGCAGGTAAGCGCACAAAGAGCGGTATCATGCTCGGGGTTGGCGAAACGCAGGAGGAAGTTTTCAAAGCCATGGATGATCTGGTCAATAACGGACTGATGATCCTGACGCTCGGCCAATATCTGCAACCCACCAAAATGCACCTTGAGGTAGCCGAGTTTATTCACCCTGACACATTTGAAATGTATAAAGTAGAAGGGCTGAAGCGTGGGTTGAAATATGTGGAATCTGGTCCGCTGGTACGCTCTTCTTATCATGCCGAACGGCATGTGAATGTGCCGCTAGGCTAGTTTACAGCCTCTGGTGGGGCTCGTTTTATTTTTTTGTAATTTTGATTATGATCGACTACTCAAAATACATCACGTTAGAAGAAGGAAAACGCAGTGGTCAGCCATGTGTACGTGGCTTGCGCATCACCGTTTATGATGTTTTGAGCTATTTAGCCGCAGGGGATTCAATCGAGGAGATAATTTTGAATTTTCCGGCACTCACACCTGAGGATATTCAAGCATGTCTGGCATATGCGGCAGATGCTGAAAACCGAATTCTAAAAATCGCCTCCTGATCTTATAACTTGAAGTTATTATTTGACAACAATCTATCTGTAAAACTACCACGACTTATTGGTGATTCCTTCCATGGGTCATCACATGTATATGATCTGAAGATCGACCGATTGCCAGACAAGGAAATATTCTCATTCGCAGGAAAAAATGATTTTACAATTGTTACTAAGGATAAGGACTTTTATCACTTACTGAATACATTTGGGCCACCACCTAAAATTGTCTGGGTTAATGTAGGCAATAGAAGGAATGAAGAAGTAGTAAAAATTTTACTCAACCATATCGGAGGTATTCGAGAATTCATTAAAAGTAACCGTTCTCTGCTAGTGATTAGCTCCTGACATATGGAGAAGTCAAAAATTTTAGATTATATTCTCTCCCAAAACTTCCAGCAATCTAAACTGATTACCAGCCCGCACCAGGTTCTGACCAGGATACGTGGTGTAGTAGTAAATATCTCCGTTTAGAAAATCGGCCAGAAAGCGCAGCGCCATAATATACGTCATCATCTTTCCCGCAAAAGGGATAGCAGTCTTTTCTGATGGCAGCATAACCTCTTCCATGCTTGACATGTAGCCTGCAAGAAGAGCTTCGTACATTTCCTTCCTGAATGTGATGAGTTCATAATTCTTTTCCTCTTCACTCACCGGGCACACAAACGTGCGAACCATGTCACCAAGATCGTAAATAAAGTAACCAGGCATAAGAGTATCCAAATCAATTACACAAACCGCTTCACGGCTGGTGCGATCAAACAGCACGTTGTTTATTTTGGTGTCGTTGTGCGTAATGCGAAGTTTCAGTGCTCCACTCTTCACAAGTGTTTCGTACTGGATCATCAATGGCTTCCAATGCATAGCATTGTCAATGCATGTCGCAGCCAATTGTTTGCGCTCATCAGTCGCGTGAGATAAGGCTTCCTCAAACTGCTTGTAACGCAACGATAAGTCATGAAACCGGGGGATTGTTTCTTGAAATTTTGCGACATCAATTTTATTCAGGTAGGCGGTGAGTTGGGCGAATTCACGGGCCGCGCTAAATGCTTCTCCAGTGGTCTCCAGTTTATCAACCGTGTAGGTGTTCTCACGGTAAGGAAACAATCTCCAGGGAAAACCCTCAGCATCATACACCATTTCTTTATTGTCAGTAGAGCGCAACGGAGTCAAAAAAAGGTAGTCAGGATAATTCTTTTTTAGATAATCCGATGCTACTCGCAGATTGCAGGCAATGATCTCGGGCTGTTTGAATACAGCATTATTAATGCGTTGCAGAATAAAATTTGAACCAGCGTGCACCCGGTACGTCTGATGAATGTGCCCGGTACCTATCCGATTTACCTCAGCATATTCGGGCAGCCCAAAGGCTTTTAATATCTCCTGGATCACAGCCACTGCTTCATCTGGTCTTCGGTCAGATTACCACCGCAAATGATGGTGGCCACGCGTTTGCCAGAGAACTGCTCTGGATTTTCTAAAATTGCTGCAATGCCTACCGCTCCAGATGGCTCCACTACAAGGCCCGCGTGGGCATGGAGTAACTTCATCGCATGCAAAATTGTGCTTTCCTTCACTACAAGCGCTTCATCAGCCAATGCCTCCATATCCGTTAACGCCTCAGCAATTGGTATACGCACAGCAATACCATCAGCAATCGTACTGACACTATTGTAAACATTAAGTTTTTTTAACTTCCAGGAATCGATCATGGCGGGAGCGCCCGCTGCCTGTACGGCAATCATTTTTGTAGAAGGATGCAGTTCCTTAAACACACGGCCTATCCCATTGAATAAAGCTCCATTGCCCAATGGTATAAGTAAAGCATTAAGATTGGATAATTTTAATAGCTCAAGACCCATTGTACCTGCGCCTTCGGCTGTTTCAGCCACAAGGCCATCCTCAATAATACGGATACCGGCTCGCTTTGCTTCACGCCTAGCTTCTTCTTTAGCAGCATCAAAATCTTCTCCATGCAAAATAACGGTGGCTCCCAATGCCCTCATTCGCTCCAGCTTTAGTGGATTAGCCTTCACAGAGGCATACACCGTCAATTGTACATTTCTTTTGCGACATGCATAGGCCAACGCTTGCCCGAAATTGCCGGCACTGGCGCACATGAGGTCCCTCTCATTTATTCGCGAAAGCGTAAACTCTGCGCCCCGACCTTTGAAGGAGCGAATGGGATTCAGTGTCTCCACTTTTAGAAACAACTCACATCCTAAAACTTTGCTCAGCGATTCGCAATTATACTGGGGTGTATTAAGAAAGACCGGGTCAATTACATCGCTGGCCTGTCGGATGCGTTCCAACGAAATACGGTGCGATGATAAGTCTGCGCTTTTCATACTATGACCACAAGCGTTGCGGATATTCTCCAGCTGATACAAGCGCTCGAATTTTGCCAGAGACTTCCTCTTTGTCTTCTTTGTAGGTAACGCCAAACCATGTATTGCCACCCGATAGAATTTCAACCGTACCCAAGCCTTGCTTGATCAATTCTGTCACCATGAGTGCGATGTAAAACTCAGCTGACGGATTATGTTGGTTCTTCTCTACAAACTCAACGAACATTTTTTCGGTAAGTGCGAATGCACCCGGTTGAAATCCCCAGCAATTCATGGAGACTTTTGTTTCCGGATCGAGCACGCGGTCACCTTGGCTGCTTTTGGAAATGATTTTACCATTTTCCTTGACGATCGTTGTCATTTCTGTGAGCAATGAAAGATGACCTTTCACATCACGCTCAGCCACTCCGCGAGATACGCTGCCGTATTCGGATAACACGTTTTTCAACGTGTACCCTACCATGGCATGATGATGAGCAGGGGCTGTCCTAAAAAAATTTGCAAGCGACTCAAACGCACTGCGACCATAAAAATCATCGGCATTGATTACGGCAAACGGCCCATCAATCACTTCCTTGCCACACAACATGGCGTGTGTAGTGCCCCAAGGCTTCTTTCGCTCGATCTTCCCAAACCGGGCAGGGACAAACTTATCCAACGACTGAACAACAAAGGCTACCTCTGCCTTGCCCTGGAGTTTAGGCAAAAACATTTCCTTTACAGTCTCCAATATTTCTTCCCGTACCACAAATACAATCTTGCCAAAACCTGATCGCAACGCATCAAAGAGCGAATAATCCATGATGGTTTCCCCGCTGGGGCCAAAGCCATCAATCTGCTTAATGCCTCCGTATCGGCTGCCCATACCGGCCGCCATGATGAGTAATGAAAGTTTTTGATTATTTTTCAAAGGAATAAAAGTTGTGCCCGCAAAAATAGGAAAAACTTAACCCGCTTCACCATGTCAACTACCGCCCAACCGGCCCGCTATGTGTTGTCCATTACCATTATCGGTACACTGTTTTTTATCTTCGGTTTTGTTACATGGCTCAATGGCACGCTGATACCCTTTTTAAAATTAGCCTGCGATCTAAAGTCCGATGCACAGGCATTGCTCGTCACCTTCGCTTTTTACATGGCATATTTTTTTCTTTCTATTCCTTCTTCATTTATTCTGCAGTCAACAGGGTTTAAGCGGGGGATGTCAATCGGCCTGTTGGTGATGGCTGCCGGTGCGTTACTTTTTATTCCTGCTGCGTATTCCAGAAATTTCGCTTTGTTCCTTACGGGATTATTTGTGCAGGGCATGGGCTTGTCACTATTACAAACCGCTTCTAATCCCTACATCTCCATTATCGGTCCCATTGAATCGGCTGCGAAGCGCATCAGCATTATGGGGATTTGTAACAAACTGGCCGGTGCCTTGAGCCCAGTGATATTAAGTGCCATCGTCTTACAAGGTGCCGCTGAGCTCGAACTTCAAATTGCATCCACAACGGATACTGCAGCGCGCGAAGTCTTATTAAACAGTCTGGCCCAACGTGTGGTGGTACCGTATGGAGTGATGGCTGTTGTGCTCGGGTTGCTGGCTGTTATGATTTTTGCTTCGCCTCTGCCGGAGATCGAGATGGCATCGGAACACGTAAGTGAGACGGGCGCTACGGCTAAGACAAGTGTGCTGAGTTTCCCGCACCTGTTGCTGGGTGTAATTTGCATTTTTGTTTATGTCGGGGCAGAGGTCATGGCCGGTGACGTTATCGGGCCTTACGGCAAATCGATGGGCATCAGTCTCGATGAGACCAAAAATTTTACTTCGTACACACTTATCTCCATGGTGGTTGGGTACATCATCGGTATTTTCACCATACCGCGGTACCTGAAACAGGAAACTGCTCTCAAAATTTCCGCAATCGTGGGGCTTCTCTTTGCAACTCTTGCTTTTGTTTTTACCGGTTACACATCCATTTTATTTATTGCTCTATTGGGATTGGCCAACGCACTGATGTGGCCCGCTATCTTTCCGCTGGCCATTGATGGATTGGGCAAGTTCACAAAAATCGGGTCAGCTTTGTTGGTGATGGCCATATCGGGCGGTGCCATCATACCACAGTTATACGGCCTCATGGCTCAGTCGATGACTACTCAACAAGCCTTTTTCTGGTGTGTGGTACCGTGTTATCTGTACATTTTGTTTTACGCCTGGCGCGGATATAGAGTAGGGAGAGTTTAACATTTCACGATATGCGGCTGTGGTCCATTTTTATTTACTGGATCATTTCACAAGGAATCGCACTTGGGCAAGTCAACCAATCCGTTCAGCCACAGAAAGTATCTGACCTGCAAGAAAGTGTACTTGTTCATACGGATAAAGATTTTTACTACGCTGGTGAAAAAATCTGGTTTAAGGTCTATCTCCAAAGTAAACTGCCTGGTCTTATAGACTCCCTCAGTCGGGTTATCTATGTCGATTTAATAAAACCATCCGGCTCAATCCTTGCATCTCAAAAGCTCCAAATTATTGGCGCAGCAGCGTGGGGTGACATTGCACTTCCTTTAAGCCTACCACGAGGTATGTACCGGCTTCGGGTTTACACGCAGTGGATGCGAAATTTTGGAGAAAACAATCTGTTTGAGCAATACATTCCAGTACTTTCAGATGAGGAAGTACCGGTCACAAATAATAATCTTCGAGACGAAGGTGATAAACTTCAGATTTCATCATCTAAAGAAATCTATACTTTTCGTGACCAAATCACATTGGAACTATTGCTATTAAAAGAAGAGGCAGCAAACCTGTCAATAGCTGTAACGGATGCAAAAGCCTCACCATCTATCAATTCTACGATTCAGCAGATTGAATATGTCACCGAAGAAAAAGACACCCTATCAAAAAATTCAATACGCTTTCCGCTTGAATACGGTTTGACTGTAACCGGTACCGTGCTGGACAGCCGGGGAAGACCGGCTGAAAGAAATATGTTGGTGGTAGAGGGTCAATACAAAAATATGAAGGTCCACTCATCAAATTTTTCTGGTCGTTTTACAATATCCAATCTGTCACCGGAAGACAGCATTCGTTTATGGATCAGGCCATTGAATAAAAAAGGCATGGATAATACCATCATAAAACTGGATAGTATAAAATCACCCTTTGCA
This sequence comes from Cyclobacteriaceae bacterium, assembly GCA_019751475.1. Lineage (GTDB taxonomy): Bacteria > Bacteroidota > Bacteroidia > Cytophagales > Cyclobacteriaceae > ELB16-189. Next base: position 3,094 of record JAIENH010000796.1, on the reverse strand, counting down.
AATAAAATATTCGATAGCATTCCCTTTGCTACGAAAAAGGAGTTCTTTACCGAGAGACTAAAAAATAACTATCAGTTTAGTGACTCTATGCGAATGTTGGACGAAGTTGTAATCCGTGGGAAAAAGGAAGCCGAAATACTCATTAAAAAATTTGGCTTGAGGGGCTACCCTATCAAGGGAGAGGATATTCGCGGAAAAAATGTTATCGAGGCTTTGTCCAAAAAGGTTTCAGGCGCCCGTTATGCTGAGTTTTACAACGAAGCTTTGATGAGAATGGAATATTTCATTCATGAGCCCGGCAGCTATGCCCGAATACCCATTATCGTGGATTTTGCAGCGTGGCCTCAGGAGGCACTCATGGCGCTTAATCCTGAAGATATTGACAAAGTGGAAGTTTCCGCTATTCCCAAAGTCGTGTTCGTATTTACCAAGTTTGATCAATATAAAAGAGAAAGGAACAAACAGTACTACTTTCAACTTCCTGGGTATTCGAAGTCATCTTCATTTTATTCCCCTGATTATCAAGGCAAAGACAAAGGACGTACACGATTAGACTCTCGTACCACCATTTACTGGAATCCATCTTTACAGATCAGCCAAGGACAAATTAAAGTTTCGTTTTACTCCGGTGATCTTGCTACCAACTATCGTATTGTTGTGAAGGGGATTACAGAAAGTGGGACTCCCTTCCAAGGCGAATCCTTCATTCAAATAAAAAAATGACCAATGATTAATTCAAAAAAAATTGCACTCATAATCATCCAGTTTCTTTCATGGCAAGCATGGTCTCAGGAATTATTTCAGACCTCTGACTTCACTCAAGAAAAACTCTTTACCGAAAATATTGAAGGGCCTGTGATGACCACCGCAGGTCTGCTGGTGGTAAACCTTGAAAAAGACGGCACCATTGGGCGGGTCAGCACTACAGGTGACGTCAGTTTGTACGCTACACTTCCTGCCGGCAGCATTGGGAATGCCTTGATGGTTGATTCAAAAAAGAATATTCTGGTGGCCGACTGGTCGGGTCATAACATTCTCAAGATTGCCCCAGACAAGACAATCACCACGCTGTGCCATCGCGATGACTTCAATCAACCCAATGACATCGCCATCAATAAGTCCGATCAACTTTTTGCCTCTGATCCGAATTGGAAGGAAGGCACAGGGAAACTTTGGCGTATCAATCCCGATGGCAACGCAGTACTGTTAAAGGAAAACATGGGCACCACCAACGGTATAGAACTGAGTCCTGATGAAAAGACCTTGTACGTAAATGAAAGCGTGCAACGAAAGATTTGGAAGTTCACGTTGGATGGCTCAGGCAACATCAGCAACCAGCAATTGTTTTTTCAGTTTAGCGATTTCGGCCTCGATGGAATGAAATGCGATCGAAAGGAAATCTCTACGTAACTCGGCACGGCAAGGGAACAGTTGTTATAATTTCCCCTGTAGGAAAACTACTACGCGAAGTAGCACTGAAAGGTAAAAAGCCGAGTAACCTTGTATTTGGTGGTAAGGACGGCAAAACCTGTTTTGTTACGTTGCAAGACCGTGGCTGCCTGGAAATGTTTCGTATCAATACACCTGGCCGGGTGTGGCGACCATCACAGAAATAATTGTAACGTTTCTCTTACACGCTGCTCGCGCTGCTGGTAATTACCCGAAATTAACGTGAAGGGCAGCTTGCGAATATCCAGCTCGTGCTTAAAAACATCAAACATTTCTTGCCTGCGATGACCCAGATCGCGCAACCCATCGGCTACCCAGGCCACATCAATATCGAACAGCAAGTATTTGTCGTAGGTGATTTGCTTTTCCCATTCTGACAGTGCCGTTGGCACCTGATGTAAATAGTGACGACAATAAATCTGTGTGGTGATAAGGTCTGTATCGCAAAATAAAAATTTGTTTGCCGTCTGTAGTTTTTGAAGTACCCGCTGGGTTTGGGCCTGCCCGATTTTCAAAATATCTTCTATCGTGAAATCATTGGAAGTGATAAACTCACGTGAGACCTCGGGCACAAACTCGGTGTCGAAATCACGAGCTAATTTCTCCGCCAGCGTTGACTTGCCTGTGCTCTCCGGCCCGTAGAAGCAGATTTTTTTTACAAAATAGGGTCGTGCGGCCGCGGCAATAAAATCCCAAAACCGAAGCGGATGCTCGCGCACACGCGTGGCCGAGATGGGTATCTTTCTTCGCTCCAGGTCAAAAGATATATGCTGTATGCCAAGGTTCTCCGCTAGCCTTGGACCATACTCTTCGGAGCTAAAGATTACATCCACCGGTGGAAACCTTCTCTTCAAAAAAGCTGACCATAACGGAATGCGCCCTGCCCAGGAGATGGACTCACGATCAAAATCATCCAGCGAAATCTCCGTACGAATGGATGGCACGTTCGCAAACTCTTGCTTGATCCAACTAAACCGGAGCGGACCCGGAATAGGGTCATCCGGTTTGTAACTCATGGAGACAATCAATTCATCACATTGGGCTGCGGCAAACTGAATGAGCGCAATATGCCCCTTGTGCAAAGGCATAAACTTGCCAATTACCAGGCCGCGCTTCATAGCGAATAACTTTTGTATTCTGTCCTCCACTTCCAAAAGCCGAAGGCAGCTATTCCGCAAAAAGCCGCGTACTCCGCACCCACAAACAAAATACCCTTGCTGAAATACAAATAAGTTGCCACGATATCAGTCAGTATCCATACAATCCAACACTCGACTTTCTTTTGCGTCATTAAATACGTGGCGACAATACTGGCAACCGTAACAAACGAATCGAGGTACGGAAATGCGCTGGGCAAAGGAAATACGGTGGGGAAAAATTCATGCAGCCTTCCCGCCAAGGAACCAAACACGGTTGTGCCTACTATCAAAAGAAAAGAAAACAACAGCCAAGCTTTCTCCGGCATCCAACTCACACGTAGCTCATTCTTCTTGTCTTCTTCTCCCTTTCGAGGATTGGCCCACCGCCACCAGCCAAGCAGGTTCGTCACAAAAAAGAAAACCTGCAGAAACATGTCGGGATACAATTGTACCTGGTAAAACAGGAAGAAAAACAGAATAACATTGATGATGCCGATTGGCCAGCT
>JAIENH010000453.1 GCA_019751475.1 Cyclobacteriaceae bacterium | reverse complement strand
CAAAAATAACAGTTTAAGCAGGTTTAAGCAGATATTAATATTTAATTGATGTGCGTCAATTTAAAACCAATTCACTCAAAGGCTTTGGCATTGATGGCATGAGCGAGTTAGACCCTCGCGTGAAAGAGTTTCAGCGGATTCCGTTGGTAGATGAGTTTCTGTACGGATGGGTGCCTGGCAACAACAAAATATTCTTTCCGGATGGCAGCGCTAAAAAATTGTATAAAGGCAGTGACCTGATTCTCAACATCCATTATTCGCCATCGGCCAAAGCGCAAGTCGATAAGTCGATGGTGAACCTATATTTTTCTAAAGGCCCGGTGGACCGCGAAGTGAAGACCATGGAGATGCGCGAGAACGACATCATCAACCAACCGTTTGAGATCCCGGCAGAGAGCACTCCTACCTTTTATATTCGCTATCGGGTGCGAAATGACATTTCACTGATCTCTGTTTTGCCACACATGCATTTCCTGGGAAAGAGATTTTCCGCGGAAGCGATGACCCCCACCGGTGAAAAGATACCACTGGTGCGGATCAACGATTGGGACTTCAATTGGCAGACCACTTATCAGTTTAAGAAGTTGCTCAAAATACCGGCCGGCTCCATCATTTATATGGAGGCCCGTTATGACAACACTTCCGAGAACCCCGCCAACCCGTTTCACCCCGCCCACGATGCAGGGTACGGCTGGAATTCCACCGATGAAATGTGCAACCTGATTATTTACTACCTCGATTATAGGGATGGAGACGAAAATCTGGAGTATTGAAAAAGATCCAATATCATTTGAATAGCTAGCCCGGAGCTTTTAGTCGACATAATTTCTAGTTTTATATTCGAATATGGCTAACCTGCAGATGTAAATACCGTTTCACTAATCTATGAAAAATCAAACAAGTGATATGATTTTTAATTCCAGAATTTCATGGCTGATTTTCTTCTTTGTGGTTAAAGCCATTAATCTTGACGCACAAAATCTAACACCGAAAATTATCCAATCTGATAACTTCGTGAAGCGAGTAGCTAATACAAACCCCAGGAATTTGATTGATGTCGGTCAGCAGATACCGGTAATGCCGCAAGCTCCGGGAGCCAAAATCAATGAGGTGTATCTGGATGAGGCCTGGAAACTTTCGAGTATAAAAATATATGATTCAGAAAATATTCTGGAAGGATACAAGGTGAGATATGATCTCCGATCAAACGTCATTGAGTTTAACCTAAAAGATCAAACAAAGATTTTGGACGCGAGAAAGGTTAAAACCTTGATTTGGCTGGATTCCTTAAGCAACATTTCTCATTACTTTGTCAATGGTAAAGACTTCACCTTTAATGACGTTCCACTTACCAGTTTAATTGAATTAATATCGGAGGGACAGGTTTCTTTATACAAGGAATACTCATTCTGGGTAAAAAAGGCTGATTATATGGCTGCCTTAGATGTTGGGAGTCACGATGAAAAATTGTACAAAAGAAATAAGCTCTATTACGGTGTTGGAACGACTCTTAAAGAAGTTCCAAAGAAGAAAAAGGAGTTCATAAAGATTTTTGGCGAAAAGGAATCGATGATTGATACCTTCATGAAAACGAATGGTCTTTCCGTTTCAAAAGAGATGGAGGTCATACAGGTATTCGATTATTACAATTCTCTCAAATAGCCTGGCCAATTTTATCCCTTTAAACGATTTGATTATCAATGCATTAGGGGTCGTTTATTTCTAATCCATTAGAAACACTTCATTTTTTTGAATCCCCCTCTTGGTAACTCGGGGTCAGTTCCTATCTTTGCAGTCCTTTTTGCGGTACAAAACCCGCAAAACGGGTCAAAAACAGCAAAATAGGTTTCAACCATGCCTGGAATTATAGGACGTAAGATTGGGATGACAAGCGTATATGGCCAAGATGGTCAGAATATCGCGTGTACCGTCATCGAGGCAGGGCCCTGTGTAGTTACTCAGGTCAAGAACGAACAGACCGATGGTTACACGGCCGTGCAATTGTCCTTCGGAGAGAAGAGAGAAAAAACCACATCCAAGCCGCTGGTAGGTCACTTCAAGAAAGCCAACACCACACCCAAGCGGGACGTGGTTGAGTTTCGTGACTTCAGCGCAGAGTTCAACGGTATTGCCGAACTCGGCAAAGAAGTCCGTATTCAGGATGTGTTTGCCGAAGGAGATTTTTTGGATGCCGTAGGTACCTCTAAGGGCCGCGGTTTTCAAGGTGTTGTGAAGCGTCACGGCTTCCAAGGTGTCGGTGGGCAAACCCACGGCCAGCACAATCGCCTTCGTGCACCCGGTTCGATGGGTAATGCCTCCTTTGCATCGCGAGTGATCAAAGGCAAGCGCCTTCCCGGCCGAATGGGTAACGATCGTGTGAAAGTCACCAACCTCAAGGTGGTGAAGATCATGCCGGAGCACAACCTGATACTGGTCAGCGGGTCTGTACCAGGAGCGAAAAACTCAACCATAATTCTGCAGAAGTGATGGACATAGCAGTTGTAAAACAGAGCGGTGAATCCACCGGCCGTAAAATCAACCTCTCTACGGAGGTGTTTGGCATTGAGCCTAACGATCACGCCATTTGGTTGGATGTGAAAAGCTACTTGGCCAACCAGCGCCAGGGCACACATAAGTCCAAGCAGCGTAACGAGATCAGCGGTTCTTCCAAGAAGATTAAGAAGCAAAAGGGTACAGGCGGTGCACGTGCGGGTAATATCAAAAACCCTCAGTTTAAAGGCGGTGGCCGTATTTTCGGTCCTGCTCCCCGCGACTACTCTTTCAAACTCAATAAAAAGGTGAAAGACCTGGCCCGCAAGTCGGCCCTCACCTACAAGGCCATTGACAATTCAATAGCCATCATCGAAGACTTCAATTTCGAAGCGCCCAAGACCAAGCAGTACATCAACTTGATGAAGGCCATCGGTGCCAACGATCAAAAGACATTGCTCGTGCTGCCAGAGAATAACCGCAACATCGTATCGTCCGGAAGAAACCTTCAAAACACGAAGGTGATTACGGCTTCGCAGATCAATACCTACGATGTAATCAATGCCGACAAGCTGGTGCTGGTTGAAAGCTCTGTAGAAAAAATCGATAACCTTTTAAAGTAATAGACATGAGCATCCTGAAGCGTCCGTTGGTTACCGAAAAAGTTTCCGCCCTCAATGAAAAGGGTAAGTACGGATTCATTGTTGATCTCAATGCCAACAAGGTAGAGATCAAAAGTGCTGTAGAGAAAATGTATGGCGTAAACGTAGAGCGTGTAAATACCCTCAGCGTGATGGGAAAAAAGAAAGTGCGCTTTACCAAAGCAGGCACCTTGGCCGGTCGCAAGCCTAACTACAAAAAGGCAATCGTGACGCTGGCAGCAGGTGAAGTGATAGATTTTTATGGCAACGTTTAATTTAAGATAAGCGATGGCGTTGAAGAAATTAAGACCGGTTACTCCAGGCACCCGACACAGATTGTCACCAGGCTTCGATGATATTACCGAAAGCCGGCCGGAAAAATCATTGTTGACTACCCTGAAGAAATCAGGTGGTCGTACCAACAGCGGTCGTATGACTATGCGCTACATTGGTGGTGGCCACAAGCAGAAGTTAAGAGACATCGACTTCAAGCGCGACAAGTTTGGAGTTCCTGCTGTTGTAAAATCAATTGAGTACGATCCTACCCGTACGGCACGAGTAGCAAAATTATATTACGCTGACGGCTTCAAGTCTTACATCATCGCACCACAAGGTTTGAAAGTAGGACAGAAAGTTGTGTCAGGTGAGGATGTTGCTCCGGAAGTAGGCAACACATTGCCACTTTCTAAAATTCCCCTCGGTACCATTATTCACAATGTGGAGAATAAGCCCGGTCGTGGTGCAGGTATTGCACGCAGTGCCGGTTCATTTGTGCAATTGTTGGCCCGCGAAGGAGATTATGCAACATTGAAGATGCCGTCAGGTGAGATGAGAAATGTGCTGTCACGTTGCTTGGCAACGGTGGGCGCTGTTTCAAATCCTGATCACATGAACGAGTCCGTAGGTAAAGCTGGTCGTACGCGTTGGAGAGGCAGACGCCCTCGCAACCGTGCCGTAGCCATGAACCCGGTAGATCACCCGATGGGTGGTGGCGAGGGTCGCGCATCCGGTGGTCATCCACGGTCACGCAAAGGCTTGCTGGCAAAAGGCAAGAAGACGCGTCATCCTAAGAAATATTCAGATGGTTTAATCATAGCCCGGAGGAAAAAATAATGGGAAGGTCAATTAAAAAAGGTGCATACCTCGATAGCCGGCTTGCCAAGAAGGTGAGCACGATGGAGCAGTCAGGAAAGAAGTCGGTGATCAAGACATGGTCACGCAGAAGTACCATTACGCCCGACCTGATTGGGTTCACGTTTGCCGTACACAATGGCAACAAGTTTATACCCGTGTATGTCACCGAAAACATGGTAGGTCATAAACTGGGTGAATTTGCACCTACCCGCACATTCAAAGGCCATACCGGTAATAACAAGGCAGAGGCTGCCGCGGCAAAATAATTAGTTGAAGTCCATGGAAACGACAGAGAAAAAATTAAAACGGTCCGTTCAGAAGCGTCTGAAGATCAAAGCGGTGAAAGAAGCTGCTAAGACAGGCCCTGCAACGGCTTATCTCAATGATGTTCCCACTTCGCCTCGCAAGATGCGCCTGGTGGCTGATTTGATAAGAGGTGAGCGCGTGGCTAAAGCATTGAACTTGCTGAAGTACGAGACCAAGCACCCGGCTGCTCGCATGGAGAAGTTATTGATGTCAGCCATTTCAAATTGGGAATCGAAGAATAAGGATGTGAAGTTGGAAGAGGCTGATCTTTTTGTGAAGGATGTGTTTGTAGGAGGAGGTCGCATTTTGAAGAGACTGCGCCCTGCACCACAAGGTCGTGCACACCGCGTGCGCAAGCGTTCGAACCATGTCACGTTAGTGGTGGATAGAATGCCGGTACAATTGACAGAGACAAAGAAGGTTGAAAAAGAAACCAACGAATAATGGGACAAAAAATTAATCCTGTCGGCTTCCGCCTCGGCATAGTGCGCGGTTGGGACTCCAGCTGGTTCGGTGGAAAAGAGTTTTCCGATAAGCTGGTAGAAGACCAGAAAATCAGAAAATACATTGATGCGCGCATCCAGAAGGGTGGCATTGCCAAAGTGGTAATTGAGCGCACCATCAAGCGTATCACCCTTACCATTCACACAGCCCGTCCGGGTGTGGTGATCGGCAAAGGAGGTACTGAAGTCGATAAGATCAAGGAAGAATTGAAGAAGCTTACCGGCAAAGATGTTCAGATCAACATCTTTGAAATCAAGCGTCCTGAGTTGGATGCGAGATTGGTAGGCGAGTCCATTGCACAGCAGTTGGAGGCCCGTATTTCTTACCGAAGAGCTATGAAGCAGGCTATTGCCTCTTCTATGCGTGTAGGTGCGGAAGGAATTAAAGTGAAGTTGTCAGGTCGTTTGGCTGGTGCCGATATGGCCCGCACAGAACAATATAAGGAAGGACGCATTCCGCTTCACACACTGCGTGCTGATATCGACTATGCCATCTCAGAAGCGCAGACGGTGTATGGCAAGATCGGTATCAAAGTGTGGATTTTTAAAGGAGAGATATTTGGCAAGCGTGACTTGTCACCAAACGTAGGTATCGTATCGCAAAGTGGTGACAACAAATCACAAGCTGGCGGACCACGCAGAGGTGGTGAGCGCAACGAGCGCAGAGGCGATAGCCGTGGCGATCGTGGCGGAGACAGAAGGGGCGGAGACAACCGCGGTGGTGGCGACAGAAGGGGAAGACGTTAATTGATTCAATAGTAAAAAAGGTTTTTAGCGATGTTACAACCAAAGCGTACCAAATACAGGAAGTCACAAAAAGGCCGTGTGAAAGGCATGGCTACCCGCGGTCATACAATTGCGTTTGGGTCATTTGGCTTAAAGGCAGTAGAGATGGGATTGTTGACAGCGCGTCAATTGGAGGCGGCTCGTGTAGCGGTGACCCGCGCCATGAAGCGTGAAGGCCAGGTGTGGATTCGGGTGTTCCCTGATAAGCCGGTGACACGCAAACCAGCCGAGGTTCGTATGGGTAAAGGTAAAGGTGCTCCTGAATATTGGGTGGCCCCGATTAAGCCGGGCACGATTTTGTTTGAGGCCGGTGGTGTAAACCGCGCTACAGCATTTGAAGCATTGAAGCTGGCCGATGGCAAGCTGCCGATCAAGACCAAGTTTGTAGTACGCAGAGACTACGTTGAAGCATAAGAGGTATGAAGAACACAGAGATAAAAGACCTGACCCTGGACGAGCTGAAAGAGAAGCTCGGTAGCGAGAAAGAAACGCTTCGCAAGATGAAGTTTGCTCACCAGGTATCGGCCATCGAAAACCCGATGAAGATTAAAGAGACCCGTAGGGTCATTGCACGTATCAACACATTGTTGCGCCAAAAAGAAACGCAAAAGTAACAGCTGTATGGAAGAAAGGAATTTACGTAAGGAACGAGTAGGCCGGGTGGTCAGCAACAAGATGCAGAAGAGCATCACCATTGCCATTGACCGCAAAGTGAAGCACCCGATCTATGGAAAATTCATGAATAAGACCACCAAGCTGATGGCGCATGATGAGAAGAACGAGGCCGGCATTGGCGATACGGTGCGTATCATGGAGACACGCCCGCTGAGCAAGAACAAGCGCTGGAGATTGGTAGAGATAGTAGAAAAGGCAAAGTAATTTTTAAAGCGAGTTAACGACACTGAGTTATGATACAAAACGAAAGCAGGCTTATCGTGGCAGACAACAGCGGGGCAAAAGAAGTCCTTTGTCTACACGTATTGGGCGGAACAAAAAGACGCTACGCTTCCGTGGGCGATAAAATCGTGGTAACGGTGAAATCTGCCATCCCTACCAGCCAGATCAAGAAGGGTACTGTATCCAAAGCCGTAGTGGTGCGCACGAAGAAAGAAGTGAGAAGAAAAGATGGTTCATATATCCGCTTTGAAGACAACGCAGCCGTGTTGCTCAATCCCCAGGATGAGCCCCGTGGCACACGTATTTTCGGACCGGTAGCGCGTGAGCTTCGCGAGAAGCAGTTTATGAAGATTATATCACTGGCCCCAGAAGTTATCTAAGATTATGGAGAGGAAGTTTAACAAGCAGCCCAAGTGGCATATCCGCAAAGGAGACACGGTGAAAGTCATTGCCGGTAACGACAAAGGAAAGTCCGGTAAGGTGCTGGAAGTCGTGTTTGAGAAGGAGCGTGCCATCGTGGAGGGTATCAACATCATCACGAAGCATCAGAAGCCTTCGGCCGGCAAGCCGGAGGGTGGCATCAAGAAAACTGAGGGCGGCATTCACGTGAGCAACCTCATGCTGGTTGATCCGGCCAGCGGCAAAGTGACCCGGGTAGGTAGAAAATTGAATGAAAAAGGAAAACTCCAGCGCTACGCTAAGAAGACTGGAGAATTCATTAAGTAATACACGTATGGCAACGCCAAGATTAAAAGAAAAGTACACCAAGGAAATCGTACCTGCGCTGAAAGAAAAGTTTCAGTATAAGTCTGTTATGCAGGTGCCTAAGATTGAAAAGATCTGCATCAACAAAGGTATTGGTGCTGCGGTGGCCGATAAGAAAATGATTGACGTGGGTGTGGAGGAGATTACCAATATCTCTGGCCAGAAGGCTGTGCCTACCCGCTCGAAGAAAGACATTTCCAACTTCAAGTTGCGTGCTGACATTCCGATCGGTGTGAAAGTTACACTTCGCGGTGCACGCATGTATGAGTTTATGGACAGGCTGATGAACGTGGCCCTGCCCCGTGTGCGCGACTTCAAAGGCGTGAGCGACAAGGGTTTTGACGGCCGTGGAAATTATACGCTCGGTGTAAAGGAACAGATCATCTTCCCGGAGATTTCAATTGACAAAGTCAGCAAAATCAACGGTATGGACATCACGTTCGTTACCTCGGCACAAACAGATGAAGAAAGTTACGCGCTCCTGAAAGCTTTCGGGATGCCATTTGTAAACAAAAATTAACAGGATTTATGGCAAAACTGTCAATCATTGCACGGGATAAGAAGAAGGTGAAGCTGGTAGCTCGCTACGCCAAGAAGCGCGAAGCGTTGAAGGCCGCTGGCGATTGGGAAGGGTTGGACAAACTCCCCCGCAGCTCCTCGGCCGTACGGATTAAGAACCGTTGCAAATTGACGGGCCGCCCCCGCGGATACATGAGCAAATTCGGCATTTGCCGTAACCAGTTCCGCCAGATGGCCCACGATGGTAAAATCCCTGGATTGACGAAAGCAAGCTGGTAATTTGAAGAAAGAGAAGTAATTAAATATCTTTGCGGCCCCGTTTTTAAAAGCGGGCCGCGTTTTAATTAAGAAAAGAACATGACAGACCCTATTGCAGACTACTTGACCCGGCTTAGAAATGCCATTAAATCACGCCACCGCGTGGTGGAGGTTCCTGCCAGCAACCTGAAGAAGGAGATCACCAAGGTGTTGTTTGACAAGGGCTATATCCTCAATTATAAGTTTGAGGATACTGACAATAAGCAGGGCAAGATTCGCATCGCGTTGAAGTATAATCCTGAAACGCGTGATTCGGCTATTTCAAAGATTGACCGTGTCAGCACACCGGGTCTGCGTCAGTATAAGCCAGCGGATGAGCTTCCCAAGGTGTTGAATGGACTTGGCATTGCCATCCTTTCTACCAGCAAGGGAGTGATCACCGATAAGGAAGCGCGTGCGCTGAACGTGGGTGGAGAAGTATTGTGTTACGTTTATTAATAGCAAGAAAATGTCACGGATTGGAAAAATGCCCATCACGCTGCCCAATGGTGTTACCTGCACCTTTGAGGAAGCTAGCCGTAAAGTGACGGTGAAAGGCCCGAAAGGACAACTGCATCAGACACTCAATCCTAACTTCAAGGTGAAGGTGGAGAACGGTTCCGTTGAGGTAACACGTCCCTCAGAAGAAAAGCCGGATCGTGCATTACACGGACTGTACCGCGCCCTCATTGCCAACATGGTGGTAGGGGTGAGCAAAGGATATAAGGAAGAGTTGGAATTGATTGGTGTGGGTTACAAAGCATCCGCTCAAAGCAATGTGCTGGAGTTGAGCCTTGGCTATTCACACAGCGTGTTTCTGGCGGTGCCTTCAGAACTGAAGTTGCAGGCAGCCCAGGAGAAAGGTGCAAATCCGATCATTACCCTGGAAGGCATCGATAAGCAATTGATCGGGCAGATTGCTGCCAAGATCAAGTCGCTGAGGAAAGTGGAGCCTTACAAAGGCAAGGGTATCCGTTATGTAGGTGAATATGTACGCAGAAAAGCTGGTAAGGCGGCTGCTAAATAATAGAAGATTATGTCAGTGAAGATCAAAGCACAACGCAGGGAGAGGATCAAGGCCGGCATTCGCAAGAGTGTTGAGGGTACCTCGCAGCGTCCGCGCCTGTCTGTTTATCGCAGCAACAAGGCGATCTACGCACAATTAATTGACGACTCGAAGGGTCACACCATAGTGGCGGCTTCGTCATCAGAGATTAACAAAAAGTCAAAGCTCAACCTCACCACATCCAAGACGGTGGGCATCAAGGTAGCGGAGAAAGCAAAGGCCTCAGGTATTGAGCACGTAGTGTTTGATCGCAACGGTTATCTCTATCATGGAAACGTAAAGGCTTTGGCCGATGGCGCCAGAGAGGGTGGTTTAAAATTCTAAACGATGACACAAAGCAACGTCAGTACGGTAAAAGCCAGCGAAATCGACTTGAAGGAAAAAGTCGTAGCGATACAGCGTGTGGCCAAAGTGGTGAAGGGTGGACGCAGGTTCAGCTTCGCGGCCATTGTGGTAGTAGGCGATGGCAATGGTGTGGTAGGTTACGGATTAGGCAAAGCCAATGAAGTAACGGATGCTATCACCAAAGGAATTGATGATGCGAAGAAGCACCTCGTGAAAGTTCCGATTATCAAAGGCACGGTGCCGCATGAGTCGATCGGTAAGTTTGGTGGTGGCCTGGTGTTGTTAAAGCCCGCTTCGCCTGGTACGGGTGTAATAGCCGGTGGTGCTATGCGTGCTGTATTGGAGAGTGCCGGAGTACACAACGTGTTGGCAAAGTCAAAAGGATCGTCAAACCCGCACAACGTGGTGAAGGCAACCTTTAAGGCGTTGACCACCATGCGCGATGCTCACACC
>JAIENH010000789.1 GCA_019751475.1 Cyclobacteriaceae bacterium | reverse complement strand
GCGATGCTGATGATAATAAGCTATTGGAATTGGCAGTCGCTACAAAAGCTGCCTGCATTATCACGGGCGATAAGGATTTGCTTGCGTTAAATCCATTTCGAGGAGTATCGATTATTACCCCAAGTGACTTCTTGAACAAGTTCTGAATCAAGTCGCCTTCGATTTCTTCCAGCAGGTGAGGAGGGCAGAAAGCATGTAAAAAACGGAAGGCAGCCTTCATTTCACTCCATTTTAATTACATCAATCGGGTTCATCCGTCCAGACTTCCAGGCTGAGAAGCTGCCAGATATAATTACCAGCAGCAATGAAGCCAATCCCACAAACAAAAAAGGCCAATAGCTTAGCTCAATTCGATAGGCGAATGTCTCCAGCCATTTTTGGATAAGCCAATAGGCTATTGGCAAGGCAATCAGATTGGAGAACAACATGAGCCGAACGAAGTAGTTCATGTGCAGTGAAAAAATCTGAGTAACGGAAGCGCCTAGTACCTTTCGAATACCAAACTCTTTCATGCGCTTGATGGATATATAGGCAGCCATTGAAAAAATGCCAAGCATGGAAACCAGGATAATTACCAAAGTTCCAAATTGAAGTGAAGCAAATGCCTTACTCTCTTTTTGATGACGGCTGTTGTATAGTTCATCCACAGCACGGCAGAATAACGGATATCCAGGCATAATAGCCTTATACTTTTCTTCAAGGGATTTCACTATCGCCTTTTCATCACCTTGGTGGCGCACGTAAATAAAACCATCGGGATACTCATTTGTCCAAGGTAATCGCATGACCAGCGGCCTGACTTTATCATAGAGTGGACTGATGTTAATGTCCGGCACAATACCCACAATCGTACCATCCCATTTTCCTTTTTCTTCGGGATGTGTGTAGATGCGTTTGCCCAGTGGATTCTTCCACCCTAACTCGCGCACGGCAGATTCATTCACAATAAAAGCCGCACCGCTGTCGGATGGGATGTTGGCGTTAAATATCCGGCCATCCAATAGTTTGATGCCCAGGGTGGAGAATAATTCATCATCGGAGAAAACTTCATAGAGTTCTACGTGCTTCATTTCTTGCTTATCTTCTTGTTCGACAAAGTACCAGTCCTTCCAATAACCACCGCCAATTCGGAAAGAACTATTTGAAACATTTGTTACTCCTGGAATTTGCTTGATCTCTTGTTTAAATGTTTGCATTTTTTTCACGGTGAATAAATCCTGCGGCAAGCTGAGCACAAGCAAGTTCTTTCTATCAAAACCCAATTCTTTGTTATGTATAAATCCAATTTGTTGACTAACCATAAATGTGAAGCATAGACAAATAGCTGAAATGGTGAATTGACCAAACAACAAAATCTGACTTACCGATGAATTATATCCGCCTGATTTTGATTTCAGGTTTTGGATGACTCCGGTATTGGCAACCTGTCGGGCCGGAAAATAGGTGGAGAAAAAAAGTAAAGAGACTATACCAGCGAAGCCAATAACTAAAACATGAGGCTCCAAGAGCATCTCGAAACGCAAATCAGCGTCCAGCAACTCTAAAATTTTAGGAAACAGTAAATAGAGCAGACCTATTCCCACGCAAAGCGAAATAATGGCAAACAACAGCGACTCAATAGTTACCTGCGTGACCAATTGATGCCTACGAGCGCCCAGCACTTTACGCACGCCTGTTTCGCGCGAGCGACTGCTGAAATCAGCAATGGAAAGATTAACATAGTTGATGCCCGCTACTATCAGTAAGAGAATTCCAAGCACCGAGAAGGCATAGACATAAACCGGGCTGCCCTTTCCAAAATAATCATTTCTGTAAGCGGGACCGAGATAGATATTGGCAATAGGCTGAAACGAAATACCGAATCCATACTCAGCTCGGTCTGATTTGTTTATGTATGGCTCCAGTGCTGTTTCAACTTTTTTTAGGAAGCCCCCGTTAGGGGGCTGCGACAGTCGAACAAAAAGTGTTGATGCGTAGTCAACGAATGCAACTGGGTCTGCGACACTCGTTAGTGAAAATTCGTACTTATCGCGAATAGAGACGATGGCGCTTGCAAACAGGTGCGAGTTAGCGGGCGTATCTTCAATAACTGCCGTAACTTCATACAAGTTTGGATCATTATTGATACCCAAGGTACGCTGCAAGACATCGGTAGTTCCAAAGAGTTTGTTGGCCATGGTGCGCGTGAGTGCAATACTATTGGGTTTATGTAACGCATTCGTGTTCCCCTTGATAAATTGAAACGTCAGTACGCTGAACAATGAAGTGTCAGCCTCCAATAGCCCCTCGCAATCGTACAAATTTTTGTCAAGGCGCAGATAATTGTGATTGACATAACCAACGCGAGCCATCGAAATAACTTCGGGCACATTCATTTGAAGGATAGGTCCAAGGGCACGGGGTGCGATGGCGTAATTCTCCACCACACCATTGTCTTTCCGCTGGGAATTTACACGGTAGATGTTTTGATGATCTATGTGATAGGTATCGAATGAAAGTTGAAATGCCACATAAATGGCAATCGCAAGAAAGCTGAAAATCGCCAGTGACAATCCGCCAAGCTTGAATGCAAAGTTCGTTTTACTCTTTCGGATATGGCGCAGGCTGGTAATGAAATAGTTTTTAAACATGGGGAGCTGATTATGTTCCGTTGAAAATTTATTTCTAAGAATTATTCCAGGCCTAAAAAAACGAATCACGTTCCACACCAATTTCCACTTCGCTCTCCTCTCTCCAAACACCTTCACATCTCGATTATACTTCTGAATCAAGTCGCCTTCGACTTCTTCCAGCAGGTGCGGAGGGCAGAAGCTGCGAAGAAGCCCAATGGCCCACGATTGACCTGCTTTACTCATGCTTCAGGTTATCTACAGGATTTTTGAGCACTGCTACTAATGCCTGACTGCTCACCGTAATCAAAGCAATGATCAGAATGAAAGTAACAGGAATGAAAAAGAGCCACCCGGTAAGTTGTATTCGAAAAGCGAAGCCACTCAACCACGTTTGAACTCCGAGGTAGGCGAGCGGCAATGCAATAAACGAAGCGATAAGAATTAGTATAAGATATTCTTTTGTCAGAAGCCTTATTAGATTCAAAACAGAAGCACCTAAGACTTTACGGAGGCTGATTTCCTTCAGGCGCGTGTTTATCGAAAACAATGACAACCCAAACAAACCAAGGCCTGAAATAGAGAAAGCAAGTCCGCAAAACAAATTGAGCAATCGAGCCAGACGCTTATCATCATCATATTGTTGATTGAAACGATCTTCTAAGAGAAAATAATCAAATGCATTATTTGGAAAGAAATTAAGCCATGCTTGCTTTATTTGAATTACTGCTTCAGGAATGTTCTTATCAGCACCCTCTGTTAGTTTCAGCGTCATCGATGGACCCATGTTGGCAGTATAAAGCATCGGCTGAATTGCCTTTCTTAATGACTCTTGGTGAAATTCTTCAATTACACCCACTATCACGCACTTGCTTGCCTCCTTGCGCAGCCCCCAATAGATTGTTTCTCCAATTGCTTCCTCTGGGGTTTTATGCCCCAGTACCTCAGCCCCTTTGCGATTGATGATGACCGGTTCCAACTTATCACCGAAACGTTTACCTGGAAAATCTACTGTCGAGAAATCGCGACCTGCCAATAGTTTGAGTTGGTAACTTTTGATAAAGTCAGGGTCAATCACGTTAATACCAAAACCGATTGCACTACCATCAGGTGACTTCATAATGTCTCCGCCCCAGCCAGATCCAATCATGTTGCCGGGAACGTCTGTTGAAGTAGCCACCGAATAGATAACGGCTTGTGATTTCAATAGATCCTTGAAGCCGGAAAGCTTTTGGAGATACGTGGAATCTACATTAGCGGGTGCAGTCAATACAATGGATCGTTTTATATCGATGCCAAGCATCTGCTCCTTTAAGAAAGCAAACTGTTGCTGAAAGATCAGAACAACAATGGCTAAGACTATTGTACATAAAAACTGAAAAAGCAAAATTGTTTTCCGTACTGAAAAATCCTTTCGTGGAAGCTGCCACTTTCCTTTCAATACTTTCACTGGGTTTAGCGTTACAAAGAGTTGGGCGGGAAAAAATCCGGAAATAAATACTCCAAGTATGAACACCCCAATTACCCATGTCAACTCTGTGCTATCGACCAAGCTGAAAATTGGAAACATTGAAATATAGGGTCGCCCAATCCAGGTATAAAAGATTGGTGCTACCAAGCTGAAAAGGATGATCGCAAGAATAAAACTAATAGCGTTCATCAAAAAAGTCTCTGTCAGAAATTGAACACCTATCACATGGCGCGTTGCGCCTGCTACTTTTCTGATTCCAACTTCCTTTGCCCTTACGATTGATCGCGATGTGGTCAGGTTGAAGTAGTTCATCCATGCCATGATCAAGACAACTATTCCTATTGTCATTAGAAAATAAACCGTAGTCGCACTTCCCTGAATTTTAGGTTGGTCTTGCAGGGTGCTATGAAGATGGATAGAGTTGATCTTTTCAAGAATAACTTTGTTTTCCATTTTGTTAACCTTCGGAAAATGTCGAGAAGCTAACTCATTCATTCGCTGCTCCACAAGTCTTACGTCTATTGGATGCGAAAATTGAATATATGTTATGGCATCGATAGCATCTGGCAGCGAGTTAAGGGAAGCGAGAATGTTAACATCTAAATGAGAATTGATTGGAAAATTATCCATGACGCCCGTCACGGTGTAGTCGTGTGTTTGAAAGCTCCCATGAAGCTTCAGCGTTTTGCCAAGAGGGTCTTCATCACCAAAGTATTTTTGTGCTGCTGACGATGAAAGCACGATTGAAAAAGGCTTTAGCAATACTTTATCTTTGTCACCTTTCAAAAATTTTATCTGAAACATGGACGTGAAAGACGGATCGACAAAGTAGAATTCCTTCTTCTCATTGAAGATTTTTGATCCATCCTTATCAATTGTCGCTAATGTGCAATCAAACCAATTGCTCGTGGAAACTATTCTGACAGCTTTGGCTACTTCAGGCAGTTCATCTTTTATTAAAGGTGCTGCCCAAACAGGTGTGATAGCGCTCTTGTATTTCTCGACTCCATCCTCTAACAACACCGAACCAACACGATAAATATCGGGTGAATACTGTTTGTCATAACTCAACTCAAAAAAGGCGTACTGAAAAATGAGCAGACATGCCGCCATGCTCACCGACAAGCCGAATACGTTGATGGACGAGAATAATTTATTTTTCCTCATAATACGGAAAGCCATCTTGAGGTTATTTTGAAACTGTATCATGGGCATGATGTGTTTAGATTGATTTCGTAAAATGATTCCCGGCCTGAAAAACCAAATGACACTCCATAGCAATCTCCACTTCGCCCTCCTCTCCCCAAATGTTTTCACATCGCGACTAAATTTCTGGATCAAGTCGCCTTCTATTTCTTCGTAGAGTTGAGCGGGGCAAAACCATCGAAGGATACGAAAGGCTATCGGAGATGGTCTTAACTCATTCATGCTTCAGACTTTCTACCGGATTCTTACCTGCTGCCCTAAGGGATTGAAAAATTATTGTTGCTAAACTGATTCCTACCAGCACCAACAGCGGCACAATAAATAACATGGGGGTGAAATCCATTCGATACGCGTATTGTGTTAGCCACCAGTTGATCAGGTAGTAACTGAGTGGAATACTGATGAGCATGGATATCCCGATAGGCGTCAGAAAATTTCTACAAAGCTCTTTTGTGATTTCGGCAATGCTTGCACCCAATATTTTCTTGATGCCGATTTCTTTTGTTTTGCGATGGATGGTGTGCAGAGATAGGGAAAAGAGACCGAGGCACGCAATCACAATGGCGATACCGGAGAGCACACTTACACTCCTGACCATTAATATGTCAGATTGATACTGTCTGTTAAAAAAGTCGTCCAGAAAAAAGTATTGAAAAGGTTTATTGGGGAATTGCACTTTCCAAATGCCCTCTACTTGATGAATTTTCTCTTCCAGGTTTCCATCATTCATCGACAAAGTCAAAAATTTCATGTAGCCTGCACCGGTAATAAAAGCTGAAGGTGAAAGTGACTCGTGAAGATCGGCCTCGTGAAATGACTCGACCACGCCAATAATTTCGCGGTTGCCAAACATTTCGACTTTTGCACCAATTGCTTCCTCTGGTGCTCCAAGATCTAGTTGTTTCACTGTTTCGGCATTGACCATTACTTGACTTTCAGCAGCTGCTGAAGACGAGAAATTTCTACCGGCAACTAACTTCAAATCAAAAGCATTAAGAAAATCTTCATCAACCCTTGTTAGGTTGCAGCGCACCACTCTATCACTGACGGATCCAACAACCCTGGTACTGCCGCGCCACTCATTTTTTCTCCCGGGTATGCTTGAGGAAATAGTAGCGCTCTCACTTATTGAGGTCGATGAAAGCTCCGTCTTAATCGCATTCATCTTGTAATTGAATATCGAATCCCCTTCCTCACCCACACCAGGCAATATTTTTACTACCAATTTTCGTTCAATGCCAAACCCAAGGTCTTTGGTTTGCATAAACTGAATTTGCCTGAATAACACGAATGTGCCGATGATTAGTAGCAAAGAGATAGAGAATTGAATGGTTACTAATCCTGGCTGCAAATAAGACCGTTGCTGCTTTACGGATGAACCCTTCAATGCCTCGTATGGGTGAAAGCGGGTGAGTATAAATGCCGGATAGAACCCGGATAGAACGGAGACAAACATAGCAAAGCCCGCTATGGCCAGCCAGAAAATTGAATCACGATACAATTGCAAAGAGATATCTGAATTAAATAGCTGGTTGAACCACGGTAGCAAAAGCCACGCTGATAGTAAACTAATCACTATCGATATAAAATTTAGAATCATGGATTCTATTAAAAACTGAACGGACAGCTGACCTTGCGTGGAGCCAATTGTTTTTCGGATGCCTACTTCCTTGATTCGCTGTAGTGAACGAGAAGTATTTAAATTAACATGATTGATAATAGCGATAGTGATAATGAGTACAGCAATGATTAATAATGTATACACAATCGTGCGATTGCCATTGGGTTTCATCTCCCCATCCAGGTGGGAATCAAGATGGATGCCTTGCAAGGGTTGCAATTCAAATTGTGAACTTGCCCCCGGCCTGCTTTTATAGTATTCACCCGTGTAAGAGCTGGCAAATTCAGGCAATCGTTCAGCAACCCGTTGGGCGTCCTCAGTGGTATTAAATAGTACATATGTGTAGAAACCATCCCACGTGAATCTGCTCCGCTCTCCGTAGACATCAAACCATGATTGAAGCATATCAAATTTCAAATGACTATTGGAGGGCAGATCCTCAAATACACCCGTAACAGTAGCCGCATTCATTCCATTGCTGCTGGTTATTACTTCACCGACAACGTCCAGGCGTTTGAAGTAGCGAAGCGCAGTAGTTTTTGATAGAATGACGTTGCCCTTTCCGGCAAGAGCCGTGATTTTATCACCATAAATGAAACGGAGATCAAAAATCTTACAGAACGCGCTATCGGTAAGATAGGCATTGGGTTCAGAAAAGCTGGTGCGATCTCCTTCGCGAGTTGTTGCAGTAAATACAGGTTCAATATTTGTGCTTACCGGAAACAACCGGGTAACCAATTTCACCTCTGAGAAGTAATCCTGCAGAGCAGCACCCACTTCTGGAAAATTCATTGCTTTTTTATAGAGTAGTTGATTATCTACAAAACGGTTATGCTCCAACCGATAAATTGTTTTGCTGTTTGCAAAAAAAGTATCGTAGCTTAGTTCAAACCGCGCATAATCGATAACCAAAATGCATGCTGTAATGCTCACACTTAAGCCCAGAAGAATGATCGAGGCGTACGTTTTGCTTTTAGCCAATACGCGTATGGCGATCTTCCAATAACTTTCAAGCATAGGTTGGTGAATTAAGTTTATAGTAAATCGATTCCTCAACACAATCCCTGGCCGAAAAAAACGAATCACGTTCCACAGCAATCTTCTTTTCGCTCTTTTCAACTTGTAGCCGTCCGACCACTCTAAGCGGTCGGACGACTTGCAGTCTCGATTAAATTTTTGAATCAGATCGCCTTCTATTTCTTCGTAGAGGTGTAGAGGGCAGAAAGCACGTAAAAGACGGAAGGCAAGCAGTTGCTTAGTATTTTCCAAATTTTTCATTTGTTATATTTGTACTATGAAAACGATTACTGTTGAGTTAAATGACGAAGTGGCCGACCGGATTTTGGCGATGGATAAAGCAAAGCAGTTGCTTGCTTTCAAGTTTGTGAGTGACCTCGAAAAGCAAGAGGATTGGAAAACGATTTTTGCCAAAACTGCCGAACAGGCAAAAAAGCAGGGACTTACGGACGAAAAACTCAATGAATTGTTGGAAGAAAAGTAAATGAAGGTTGCTGTCGATACCAATGTGGTCATCCGTGCCGCATTTAGCCCTGGATCCTTTTCATTTTTAGCATTTGAAGAAGCAATGGACAAGCACCGGTTGCTTGTCTCGATTGATACGTTCGAAGAATTACAGGGGACATTGCATAAACCAAAATTCGATAAGTACTTTTTCCCCGATGACACGAGGACCGATATTCTTAAAAGAGTAATGCAGCACGCGATGGTGATAATCCCATCTGTAAAAATAAGCGCTTGTCGTGATGCCAAAGACAACATGTTTCTTGAATTAGCTATTTCAGGCAAGGCCGATTGCATCATTACCAACGATGCCGACTTGCTTGTACTGAGTCCGTTTGAAAACATTCCTATCATCACACCCAAAGCGTTTTTGGATCAGTATTCATAAAGTATAGCGGTCACTTCTATTTCTTCGTAGAGATGTTCGGGGCAGAACCACTTGAGGATTTTTAACATCCATGGTAGGCGATCAGCTTTCATCAACGGTTTCATTATATTGGTTGTATGAAAACAGTAACATTGGAAGTGAGCGACCCCGCTGCTGAAAAACTCGAGAAAATGACACCGTCAGAGAAAAAAGCAGTTGAGGAAGCTCTAAACAGATTAATTTCCAATCGCAAAAGCTTGTCAGAAATTATACATGAGGCAAGTGAAGAAGCACGTAAAAACGGTTTGACTCCTGAAATTATGGAAGAGCTTCTGAAAGACGAATAAATGCGAGTTATCTTCGATAGCAATGTGCTGATTAGAACTTTGCTAGATGAATATTCCTTCTCAGGGCAGGCTTTGTTAAAGGCTTCGCCATTGCATGCCGAAGTACATATCTCCAATTCAACTATTGCTGAAGCTATTGAGGTTGTCATGAGGCAGAAGTTCGATAGATATCTTTCGCGAAATGCACGACAATTATTCCTTGAAGTATATGAAGCAAATGCTTCTAAAGAAAAAATCACTAGGCAAATCAAAGCCTGCCGTGACCCTAAAGACGACATGTACCTTGAACTAGCCGTTTCAGGCAAAGCCGATTGTATCATCACCAACGATGAAGATTTATTAACCTTGAATCCATTTGAAGACATTTCCATTGTCGCACCAAAAGAATTTTTAGATCGGTATTAAAATCTAAGTCAATTCACCCCATCTTCAACTGTGGCACCAGTTTCCACAATTCAATCCTTGATTCTTTTAATGCTCGTAGCATTGCCAGACCTGCACTGGTGATCGTGAAAATTCGTTTTCGCCTGCCGCCCCGCTCTTTGGTGCCACCTCCCAGCTTTGACTTGATGTAACCCTTGTCTTCAAGCCGGTAGAGTGTGACGTGCACTGCGCTCAGGTTCACTTCGCGCTTCAGTCGGGTTTCAATTTCTTCTGAGATGGCGGCCCCGTAAGCATCGTCTTGCAACGCAGCCACCATGGTCAACACCAGTTCTTCAAATTCACCTAAGTATTCTTTAGCCATATCCTTGTATTTATTATATCCTTATATTTTGTTAAGTAAATAAACAGAAACCTTCCCAGATTTACAAGTCGTATCCGTTAAGTTGAATTATGGGCTGCTGTGAACGAGCCCATCGGCAATAAAAACCTATTTTCTTTTGAAGAATAGCAGCTTTCCGCGCTCGCCTTTAGCGTTTTCGCTTAGGGTAAAAAAGCCGGAGCCGTCTCGCGCCCAGGTGATAGCCTCGCCTTGCGGCTCGCGGTCGTATGGAAGTTCGGTGGCAGGAGCCTGAAGAAGATCTACAATT
>JAIENH010000338.1 GCA_019751475.1 Cyclobacteriaceae bacterium | reverse complement strand
CGGGTGGCGCATGGGATGCTACGAAAGATTATAATGCGGGCGACCAAGTGAGCTTTAATGGGAAAAACTATCAGGCTTCTGCGGCCAGCAAGGCTAAAAACCCAGCAACGTTGACAGATGAGTGGAACGCTACCCGTGCAGGTGCAGCCGTTACTTTTTTGCCTACAGAGATTTTTCAAATGACCATCGTAGAGGATGTAATTTTTGACAAACGCAGATCACGCTTGTATTATGACATGCTTGCCATGGGCTTTGCCGCTTTTGACAACAACTCCGGCACTTACAAGACATTGGGATGGTTTAAATACAAGGATCTTGAGAAATTGTTCCGCAATCACACCAAGGATGCGATCTGGTTCAATCGCTACAATACAGCAGAGAACAGAAATTATGCGGATGCCTTCTTGCTTCGCTTATTCCACGGCACAATCGACAAAGTCGAGAACCCTGATAATGATCGTATAGCCGACATCTATACCGCAAATGGTCGTCCATACAAAGAAGTGGTGTGGGCCATGGAGTGGGAAGAGATGAAGATGATGGAGAAAGAGCACAATCTTTGGGAATATTAATCTTACCCCAATCGAAGAAAAAGGAGAGTTTGCTAACCCTCCTTTTTTTGTTGCCAGGCTGCAATCACTCCAGCCTTAGCTGCACCCACAACTTCCTTTAGTTCGTCAAGACTTGCGGCTCGTATTTTTTTGATTGACTTAAAGTGCTTCAGCAATTGGTCGGTTGTCTTTTTACCAATTCCGTCAATGCCCTCCAATTCCGTAAAGATAGTGCCCTTGCTGCGCTTGAGCCGGTGAAACGTAATGGCAAACCGGTGGGCTTCATCGCGTATTTGTTGGATGAGAAGAAGACCGGGTGATTTTTTATTGATATGCAGGGGAAGAGAATCTTCGGGATAATAGATTTCCTCCAAGCGCTTGGCGATACCGATAATAGGTATTTCACCATAAAGGCTTAGTTCTTTCAATGCCTCCACCGCGCTGCTAAGTTGCCCTTTGCCACCATCTACGATAATCAGGTCAGGAAGCACATCATTTTCTTCTTTGAGTCTGTGATAGCGCCTGCCTACAATTTCCTTTATCGAGGCAAAGTCATCAGGGCCGGTTACGGTTTTGATATTAAAATGTCGGTAGCCGGCTTTATCTGGTTTACCATTTACAAATCGTACCATGGATGCTACTGGGTGGGTGCCGCCCAGGTTGGAGTTGTCGAAGCACTCGATGATGCTGGGCAATTCTTTTAATTGCAAATCCGCTTGCAATCGCTGGAGTATGTCGAGACCTTTTGTTTTGTTTTCCTCCTTGGCTATTTCCTTTTTGCTCTTAAGGTAAAGGGCATTTTTAAACGAGAGGTCTACCAGTTTTTTCTTGTCACCGATTTGAGGAACAACATTTTCAATGGACTCATCTTTAACCAATAGCGGAATATTACTGAAGATAATGTTGTGACGACTGTTGGTCTCCATGCGTAGCTGTTGTGTCACGAGGCTAAGTATCTCATCATCGGGCTCCTCCAATTTCTTTTTTACTTCTACATTTTTTGAGAAGATGATAGCCCCTTCCTTGATCTGCAAGTAGTTGATGAAAGCCTCTTGCTGTGAACTGGCGATAGTAATAACATCAATGTCGGTGAGCTTGCGATTAACCACCAGTGACTTCGCCTGAAATTTTTCCAGCAATTCCAGTTTGTGTTTAAAGTTCGCGGCCCGTTCAAAGGCAAGCTCTTCGGAGGCTCTACGCATATTGTCTTGAAAGTAATTCTCAACAACACTCAGGTTGCCCTTCAAAATATTTCGAGCTTGTGATATTTCTTCAAGGTAATTGGTCTCATCCTGCAGTCCTTCGCAGGGTCCTTTACAGTTACCTAAATGATACTCCAGGCATACTTTAAATTTCTTTTTTTCGATGTTCTCTTCTGATAAGAGCAAATTGCACGTTCGGATCGAATAGAGTTTCCGCACCAGTTCCAGCACACTCTTCATGGATACCACACTGGAGTATGGCCCAAAGTATTCGCCTTGGCGCGGAATATACTTACGTGTATAGATGATTCGCGGGAAGCGCTCTTTGAGAATGCAGAGGTACGGATAGGTCTTATCGTCTTTGAGAAGGATGTTATACTTTGGCTGGTTTTGCTTAATGAAATTATTCTCGAGAAGCAGGGCGTCAAACTCCGAGTTTGCCAGCGTGATTTCTATTTTTCTGATTTCAGAAACGAGCTTTTCCGTCTTGCGGCTGTATTGCGACTGTTTGGTGAAGTAGCTGTTGACGCGCTTTTTAAGGCTTTTGGCCTTTCCTACATAAATGAGCACGTCATCGCGATCATAAAAACGGTAGATGCCGGGAGCGTCCGGCATCGAGGCGATCCGTTCTTTCAGCGCATCGGTCATGATTTAGTTATTAATCTCCCAAGGCTTTTCATCCAACTTCAGTGAGTCGGGCTGGTGAAATTTGGCGCAGTCGAGGGAAATGTCAAGACCGGATTTGGGCAATCTGAATTTACCTTTGGTAATGCCGGTAGTAGGATCCTTATAAACCTTTGTCATGTAAGCATCCCAGATTGGGCGAGCTGTTTTTCCGCCTTGCCCGTAGGCCCATGAACGGAAATGGATGGCACGTTCGTCACCACCTACCCACACACCCGTCACCAGGTCATGGGTTACGCCCATGTACCATCCATCGGAAGCATTGTTGGTTGTACCTGTTTTTCCCCCGATCTCGTTGTCCTTTTTCAAATCGTAACTAAGACCAGCGGATGTACCACCCGATTCTTCAACCCCACCCATGAGCATATAAATCATTTTATATGCTGTTTGATCGTTAACGGCTTGTTTCGTTTTTGGAACAAAGTTTTCGATGATGTTACCGTTTTTGTCTTCAATGCGAGTGATGAAGAAGGGCTCGGTGTGAATTCCGTTGTTTACATACGTGCTATAGGCCCCCACCATTTCAAAAAGAGAAACATCGCTAACACCAAGACATAAAGATGGTACGGGATCAAGCTGGCTCTCAATCCCAACCCGGTGGGCAAATTCTACCACATTCGCTTCGCCTAATGATTTCATTACCTGTGCCGTAATTGAGTTAATTGACCGCGCCATAGCCTGGCGGATCGTCATTTTCTCTCCATTGCCCCTCGTGCCGTCAGAATTCATCGGGTACCAATTGCCAAAGCTCGGAGCAATATCTTCTAGTACGTAGCAAGGTGAATAGCCCGACTCCATCGCAAGACCGTAAACAAATGGTTTAAAGGTAGAGCCTGGTTGCCGTTTGGCTTGCTTCACGTGATCAAACTTGAAATACTTATAGTTAAAACCACCTACCCATGCTTTGATATGCCCTGTATTTGGATCCATGGACATCAGACCGGTCTGAAGGAATTTTTTATAATAAGCAAGCGAATCCATCGAACTAAAAAGCGTGTCGCGCTCACCTTTCCAACTAAAAACTGTCATAGGCTTTTTAAGGTTAAGCATGATTCGAACTGAATCAGACCCTTCGCCATAGCGGGCTACCAGATTTTTGTATGTATCTGATTTCTTGATGCGTGATTTCAGAAAGCCAGGAATCTCGACATAGTCATCATCCACCCAAGGGTTTTTATCCTCCCATTGTTTGTAAAAATCACCTTGGAGAATTTTCATTTTCTCATTCACAGCTTCCTCGGCATACTTCTGTAGCTTACTGTCTATGGTGGTATATATTTTCAGGCCGGAGTTCCACAAGTCAATGCCGCGCTGTGCACAGTAGTCCATCAGGTAGGCACTGATCACCGTGCGGAAGTAGGTGGCTAGTCCTTCATTTTGGTCTTGAATTTTAAACTTCAATCCTAAATCGAGGGACTTCAATGAGTCGTATTGCTCTCGTGTGGTAATCTTGTACTTGGCATTGTAGATTTTATACAATACTTCATTCCTTTTTTGAAGAGCATTCTCTGGTCTGCGCACCGGGTTAAAGAATGTCGGGTTTTGAAGCATGCCTACCAGTAGTGCAGATTCCTGTAGATTAAGACTGTCAGGAGGTTTGTTGAAATAGGTTTCGCTGGCCACCTTGATGCCGTAGGTGTTGCTGCTGAACTCGGCCGTATTCAGGTACATGGCAATGATTTCCTGTTTTGTAAAATTTCGCTCCAGGTCGATGGAGATAATCCATTCTTTTGTTTTTTGAACAATGCGCCTGGGGTAGCGCCCCAATTTGGCCACTAGTCCGTCCAGTGACTTGTCAGGATTTCGTGTGTATAAATTTTTGGCAAGCTGCTGTGTAATGGTGCTGCCACCGCCTGATGGATTTAATGTAAGCAAGCCAAATACCACGCGGAGATAAGCGGGAAAATCTAACCCGGAATGCTGGTAAAACCGATGGTCTTCTGACAACACCAGAGTGTTTACCAATTCATCAGACAGCTCGTTGTAGTTTACCTGGCTGCGGTTAAACCGGAAGTAGCGACCAAGCGAAACTCCGTCTGCAGAAATCAATTCAGACGAAAGATCGTTTTCCGGGTTCTCTACATCGGCCAGACTCGGCATGCCACCAAAAAGGCCAAAGAGGTCAATACTTACCGTATAGACGTATAGCGGCAGGCCAAGAATGAAGCAGAGAAAAACGATCCAACAATACTTGACAACGTTGCGAAACCAGGGCCGCTGTATGCCGAGGGCATCACTGATTTTCTTTTTTATAGTGTCGGTCGAAGAAGCTGAGGTACTCATCCAGGGCTTTGTTACGGTAGAAGATATTGAAGTTTTCCTTGGTGATAACAAAGTTATGGAAATTTAAAGTGGAAAATGGCTTTCCATTCGCCACCAGGTTTTTAAACCGGTTAAAGTATTCCAGGGCTTCTGCGCGATTGGCCAGGTTGCCTGCAAACGTAAGGGCGTATTGATCGTTCAGGATCAGGTTAGTAGTTTCAAATCTTCGCCCTTTGTAAAAGTCGGCATTGAATTTTTCGACAATGGAAGCGATCGATGTACTGGCTTTGTCCTGAAAACGGTGCACGATCACAAAATAGTGAGGCTCCTCGAATGATGGCGAAAACCGGATGCCGCGTGAGCGCTCGGCTTTTTCTACAAACGTCTTGGAGCTGGCAAGCAGCGTTTCTGCATATTTGTTGACAGGTGCATCGGGATATTTTTTTATGAATTCGCCTAACTCATATTGATAACGGGTCACGTCTTCCGTTTTGCCAGTGATCAGTATTTGAAGTAAATCCAGTTGCGGTGTAAACGATGTCTCCCCAAGGTCTTTCGCCATTTTGATTTTGTCTTGTGTGCTGCGAAGGTTGTTGCGCTGAAATTCAGCGTATGCTTCTTTGTAAATCATTTTTTGTTTTTCCTGCGCTACACTTGTTTCCTTGAGATAGTTGGGATTGAGGAGAATTTTTGTGTAAGTAGAATTGGGAAACTCTCGCTTGAGATTTTCTGCCAGCAGTTCTGCTTTGCTGTCACCTTTTTCTTTGTGAATAAGATATAACTTGTACAGCACTTCTGGTTTGAATTTGGAAGAAGGGAAACGACCCAGGAGTTTTTCATAGGAGCCTTCGGCATTGTCTTTCTCATCAAGTTTGAAATAATACAGATCGCCCAGGTTGAAGTACGCTTCCTCAATTTTGGCGAGCGCCTTGTTTCTCTGGTCTTCTGTCTTTGGCAGTTCCATGAATAGCTTTGATGCAGCGGCTTCTGCCGGACTGATAGAAGCAGTGACCTCGGTTAATTTGCCTGTGTCGGTAGGGGCTTTGGCAACTTCTTCCTGATCTTCCGGCTTTGCAGAGGCAACGGCCGTCTTTGATGACCGCCTCCAGTTGTCCTCCAGGCTGATGTTTCCCCAAATGCGCTGAAACTCGCTTTGCCCGGTGGCTACAGCCGAAGTATTTCCGAAATACCAGTCGGTGGTATTGGTGGACTCCGTCTGAAAGAACCCGCTACCCTGGTTGCCACTATTGCCTCCGCTACCCTCCGACTTCTTTTTCTTTTTTTTCAGGCTGGCTTCGAGCTTTTCTTTTGCGGCAAAGACAGAGTCAATCCGGCTGCGCAAAGCACTTGAGTCCATTGAGGCCATCATCAACAGACTGTCTTGCCACTGAATGGTCTCCGTGTATTTGGCAAACTCACCCAGCACCAGTTGCCGCTTCTTAATGGCATCGTAGTTTTCTACTTCCTTTGGAAGTGAGCCAATGGCGCTGTCATAATAGAGCTTGGCAAGTGAAAATCGCTTGAGCGAATCAAAATATAATTGGCCAATGCGCAGGTACGCATTGCCCTGAATACGCTTGCTCTTTCCGGCATGGGCGGAGAGTTTGTACTGGTCGATGGCTTCTTTGAGGTTGCCCTGCTTGCGCTCAAACTCGCCCAACTCATAATAAATTTTGTCTTTGAATTCCTGGTTTTTAAAATCGCCAAGCAACTTGGCAAATTGTTTTCTCACTAATTTTACATCGCGTGAATTTCCAAGTTGCGCTACTTGCGCCATGTTTAGCCGTGCATAAAAGTCGATTTCATACTCCGGGTTTGCCCCGAGGCACTTGCGATAAAAATTATAAGCTTCTGAATTAAACCCAAGTTGCTGATACACCTGGCCGATGATAAAATAGATCCGCCCTTTGCGATCGGTGTGTGTAAGTAAGGTGTCAACTCGTGCAAGATTTCTTACCATGTTATCGTAGTCCGTACGCACCTGGTAATAGTACGCTTTTTCGAGATAAAGATTTTTAGCGTTCAGCCTGCTGAGCTTTTCTTTCTCTACGTATTGAAATGCTTCTTCCGCTTTTTCATATTCACCTTGCTCGGTGAATGTGCGCACGAGATGAATGAGTGCTTTGTGTCGAAGATCGGGATTGTGACTTTTTGTATTTACGTATTTGAATGTCTGAATAGCGTTGAGAAAATCACCATCGTACAACCGGGCTAATCCCACCAACAGATAATTATCATCCACCCATTGGCTATTGGGATGGCGTTGAATAGAGATGGACGCCATCTTCACGATTTCTTCCGTGTCTTTCTTGTAGCTTTTTGCTAGCGTAGTGTCAAGCTTGGGATACAACCGCAGGATCTGGTTGGGGTCATCATCCAGACTTTTAAGAATGGTTTTTTCTACTTCGCGGGTCTTTTCGCGGGCGTAGAAATATCCATTGAAGTGGGCCGTGGTATTATGAAAGATGTCACCGGCAATCGTGTTTTGATTGGACGAGCATTGCCAGTAGCCATAGGCGGCAAAACCCAGCCATAAAGTCCGTAAACCGAGTGACCGTACCTTCATGAGGAAGTTTGAATTACAAACGTAAAAAACAGATTTTCAATATTATAATCGACAGGAATATCTAATTTTGCCACTAAATACACGTGAAACCCAAGAAGACCTTATCCGAACGACTGACCACCCGCTACCAGATGGTGGTGCGCAAGGAAGAAAACCTGGAGGAGAAATCCACGTTGGGTTTTACCTATGCGAAGGTACTGGTTATTTCCATGCTGGTTTTTATCGTGTTGTTGATCAGCAGCCTTTTTCTGGCGCAGACTCTATTAGCTAAATGGTTTGATCCGCGCTATGCACAACGCGAGACAAATAAAAAGATGTTGATGCTGGCACAGCGAATTGATTCACTCGCACTCGAAGATGAAAACAAGGATCAATTCATCCTCAACTTCAAGCGTGTATTAAACGGTGACACCGCTAGTAATTTTGTTGACCCGGCCACCGCACTGCAAGATCAAAAGAAACCAATCCAACCGGTGAACAGTCTGAAGTTGGCACCTACCGATTCACAATTCAGAAAAGACTTTGAGCAATCAGAGATTTCATTGGTGTCACTCACAAGTAGCAAGTACCGGGAGTTGCGAGAGACATTTTTCTTTACACCCATTACAGGTTTTATCTCTGACAAATACGATGTAAAAAAAGCACATTACGGAGTTGATATTGTAGCCAAGACCAACGAGCCCGTGAAATGTATTGCTGATGGTACCGTGATCATGGCTTCCTGGACACAGGACTCAGGCTATGTGATCGCTATTCAGCATAGGGGCAACCTGATTTCGCTGTATAAGCACAATGCCGAACTATTAAAAAAAGTTGGTAATTTTGTGAACGCAGGTGAAATTATCTCTATTGTTGGCAACAGTGGTGAGATGACCGATGGACCGCATCTTCATTTTGAATTGTGGTACAATGGTAATTCCATCGACCCGGAAGAGTTTGTAACTTTTTAAAACACCTAACAACATGTTTACCACAAAAGAGGAAAAAAAGGCAGCTGAAGAGTTGAGCAACTCCAGCAATGTGATTGGCAAAGGCACCACGCTGGAAGGCAATATTGAAACATACGGCAACATCCGCATCGAAGGCCGCATTCACGGAAATATAAAATCAAAATCCAAAATTGCCCTCGGTCACTCCAGCCATGTAGATGGCAACATCGTAGCGCAAAACGCTGACGTAGAAGGCCAGGTAAAAGGAAAAATCGAGATATCAGAAGTACTCGTGCTAAAATCAACGGCCGTAGTGCATGGCGACATCTCCACCGGCAAGTTGGTAGTAGAGCCTGGGGCAGTATTCAACGGCAGTTGTAAGATGGGCGCGGCTATTAAAGACATAAAGTCTGCCGAGAATGGAGCAGGACAACATGCCTACCGGGCCGAAGGAGCGGCCGTCTAACGCGTACCTCCGCTACAGCAGTTTTGCTTTTCAACTATTGGGTGGCATCGGTTTGGCTGCCTGGGGTGGTCATGCGCTCGATGTTTATTGGTCCTTGTCTTTTCCCGCGTTCATGTTGTCATTTGCACTGCTAATTTTTGGCGGGATGATGTATAAAATTTCCAAAGAACTTAACCGCGACTGAGTGTTCCGGTTTATTCTTTTCGTTCTCGCCTTGTCCTTCGTTCTGGCAGGCGCCACATGGCTGGGAGTGGAGCAGAGCTACTTTCGCATGCCAACGTTCACGTTTGAGATTATCGGGTTTTTGGCTTTCGCCAACATAGTGGGCTATGGGTTAGTGGAACGTAGATTGTCGGCTCACCCGCAGGACTTTGTAACAATCTATTTAGGTGCTACTGTGTTGCGTCTGTTGACGTTTGCAGTGTTCATTGCTCTAGTAATATGGCTGAGCCCTGAGAGCGACAAAGAGAACACCCTGCTTTTTCTTGTCAGTTACCTCCTTTTTACCGTTCTGGAGGTGGTGGCGCTGTATGTTCGAAATGCTCAGCGATAAGCGCTTAACACATCCCAAATAATTTTTAAAAGATTTTTTTTTGGGTGATTAATCAATAGTTTTGCAGTCGATTTTAACGACCGTGCGACCCCACTCAAAAACCCCGTTTCTAAGCTTGAAAAGTGCCTTTTTTGCCATTTTTCTTTTTCTTTTTTCAGGCATTTTCATGCCGGGTTTTGGTCAGCAGGAAGGTGAGGAGCAGCACCCTGCCGAAGCAACCCACGAAGGCTCATTTAACGCCAATGATGTCATTATTGAGGACGTCTTGGATGATCACCAATGGCATTTCACGGATCACCTCGTTTTGCCACTGCCTGTCATTGTTTACTCATCTGAGCGCGGTCTGGAGATGTTCTCATCATCCCATTTTTTCAATGAACATCATCAGCCACAAGAATACAACGGCTATAAATTAGAGCATCGCAATATATACCTCACTTCAACCGGTGAAAAGGTTTTGGATCTCTCCATCACCAAGAACGTAGCCATGCTTTTTATCAACGCGGCAATTTTGCTCACCGTATTTTTATCGGTAGCCAAAGCGTACAAAAACAATACGGGCAAAGCGCCCCGCGGCCTTCAATCCTTCATTGAGCCCATCGTGGTGTTTGTACGTGATGAAATTGTAAAGCCCAATTTAGGTCATCACTATCAAAAGTATTTGCCGTATTTACTTACGCTCTTCTTCTTTATCCTTTTCGGAAACTTGCTGGGGTTACTGCCAGGAGCAGCCAACCTTACGGGGAATATTGCTGTGACCCTCACGCTGGCGGTGCTCACCTTTTTAATTACTAACCTAAGTGGCAATGCAGCTTACTGGAAGCATATCTTCTGGACTCCGGGTGTTCCATTGCCCCTTCGCCTGATCATTTTGCCGGTAGAGGTGATTGGTAT
>JAIENH010000192.1 GCA_019751475.1 Cyclobacteriaceae bacterium | reverse complement strand
TCACGGCACACTTTCCTTTGTAGTGAATCAGCATGGTACACTGCTCGGCCTGCTCGGGTGTGTGTTTACAAACGCGGATCAATGTATTGATGACATGCTCAAAGGTGTTGAAATCATCATTAAAGACAACGAGATCTTTAACATCAATCTCTTCTTCGAGCAACGCTACGAGGGTCTTTTCTTCGCGTTCTGGCGCTATCAACTTTTCCATCTTCCACGCTAAAAGCGATTTGTGCCTGATCATGGTTCCAAAAGTAAAAAAAATTAACAAGTTTGTCCCTTCAAATCTACTATGAGCCCCTACTTAGTACTCGTCATCATCATTATCTACTTCGCTGCGCTGATCGCCATCTCTTATTTTACATCCAAAGGAGCTACTACTGACACATTCTTTACAGCCAATCGCCAGTCACCCTGGTATGTGGTGGCCTTCGGTATGATCGGTGCCTCCCTTTCGGGAATCACATTTGTGTCGGTGCCGGGTAATGTAGGCAAGACTGGGTTTGCGTATTTTCAGGTAGTGTTGGGTTACGTGCTGGGCTATTGGGTGATCATGACGGTGCTAATGCCGATGTACTACCGACTCAACTTGGTGTCAATCTATACGTACCTTGAACAACGATTCGACCGATGGTCGTATAAGACGGGGGCATTCTTCTTTTTGTTGTCGCGCACGGTGGGCTCATCGCTTCGCTTGTGCCTGAGTGCTACGGTACTTCAACTTTTTCTCTTTGATGCCTGGAACGTTCCTTTTTTTGTGACCGTGGCCATCACTATTTTTTTGATCTGGGTTTATACATTCAAGGGTGGTATTAAGACTATCGTTTGGACCGATACGTTTCAAACCACCTTTCTGGTGTCTGCCGTTGTCATTTGCGTTTACCTTATCTCTTCACGATTGGGAATGTCATTGGGTGGCATGGTAAAGGCCATCTATGACAGCGACCTATCCAAGGTTTTTCACTTTGACGATGTAAATAGTCCGCTGTTTTTTCCGAAGCAATTCTTTGGAGGTGCGTTTATCGCCATTGCCATGACGGGCCTTGATCAAGATCTGATGCAAAAAAATCTTACCTGCAAAAATCTCTACGAAGCTCAAAAAAATATGTTTTGGCTCAGCAATTCACTCGTGGTTGTCAATCTTCTTTTTCTCACGTTGGGGGCTCTGCTTTATATCTACAGCCAGTCGCAAGGGCTCTCCATTCCGGCTTTTAGCGATGAGTTGTTTCCTCGACTAGCGCTCGGTGAGTTTGGTTTGGTAGCGGGTATCTTCTTCCTGTTGGGAATTATTGCTTCCTCCTACGCCAGTGCTGACTCCGCCCTGGCTGCACTCACGACATCTTTTTGCATCGACTTCCTGGATTTCAAAAACAAACCTGAGGCAGTCAAACAAAAACAAAAGAACTGGGTGCATCTGGGATTCTCCGTGCTGTTTCTGATTATCATTTTAATCTTTAAAGAAATTAACAACCGCTCGCTCATCGATGCAGTACTCAGTGTGGCAGGCTATACATACGGCCCACTGCTCGGATTATTTACGTTCGGGCTTTTTACCAAACGGCAAGTGATTGATAAACTTGTGCCTGTAGTTTGTGTGCTTTCTCCCGCGCTATGCTATATGATCAGCTCGAACTCCGTCAAGTGGTTTTCCGGGTATGTATTCAGTTGGGAAATTTATATTTTGAATGGAACCATCACCTTCCTGGGATTAGCATTAATCTCATCAAAGGATGAAAAGAAAAAATCAGTCGCGTAGATTTTACTGAAGTTCCTTGGCGGGATCCCATAGCCGCTTCTCAAAGTCTTGCACTTTGTCTTTCACCACTTTTACACCGTCACGTTTCAGGAGTCGCTGCATCTCTGTCGGTGTTTTAAAATGATGCTTGCCCGTCAGCAGGCCCTGACTATTTACTACGCGGTGAGCGGGCACACTTTTTTGACCGTGCGCAGCATGCATGGCCCAGCCCACCATGCGGGCACTCAGGCCCGTGCCAAGATACCGGGCGATGGCGCCATAGCTGGTCACTCTCCCTTTGGGCACGAGCTTCACCACTTCATAGACATCATCAAAGAAATTGTATGTGCCGTCTTCTGTTTTGCGATGTGCACCCTTCATTGCAAGTAATTTGATAATTGCTTTCCCAGCTTTTGTCCAAATTTACATTCCATCTTCCATTGCGCTGTATTTTTATGTTATTTTATCGCATGCGGACGTTAATCCTGATCTTATCAATCGTTGGCTTCTCGACTTTACAAGCGCAACACATTGTCTTTCCCGACAAGCCTGATTGGGCAGAGGTGGATGAAGGCAAACCGATTGCCTTTCGCTTGGGTTGGAGTGACGCTACGCAGGCAGTTCGATTTAGCCTAGATGGTGGTGGAGAGTTTGACATGAGTCTTGATACGATTGGCAATTTCAATTGGACACCTTCTTACGATCTGGTGGACCGGCTTGCCCGCCAAAAAGAAATCAGTGTAATCTTCCAGGCGGAAGGAAAAGATGTAAAGCGCCAGCGACAACCGATTACATTCAAAGTAAAGCATGTGAATCGACCGCCCGTAGTGGACGAACTTCCCACATTCTATGTAAAACAAAACTCACCGAACCAATACCAGATATCATCTTCCTATGTGCGCGACCGGGATGGAGACCCACTCATTTTTAAACCTCGAGAAGCACAGATGCCGGAGGGAGCCTCACTCACTTCACTTGGTCTTTTCACGTGGACACCTTCGCGCAACCAATTCAACAGTCTAAAAAATAATCCGCTTTCCGTTGAGTTCATCGTGCAAGACCAACCGGATAAGGCGGAGACCATCGGTAAGATACGCATTGGGCAGACGCAACTTGATCTGCCCCCAGAGCTACTCTTGGTGCCGAGCGACAGTCTTTGGAGCATAAAAGAAAATGAACTCATTTACATTAAGCTCTACGTGTCCGATCCAAATGGTGATGATAACATCGAGCAGGTGGATTTCATCAGCTCTGATCTGCGCGTACCTAAAATGACACTCAAGGAAAATTCAAAAATACAACAGGAGTTTGCCTGGTCACCAGGTTATGCCTTTGTAGAAGAGGCTGAGAAAACAAAAACAGTGCAGTTCACTTTTTTTGCGTTTGATAAGTCAAACAACCGCGTGCAGCGCAAGGTGCGCGTGACCGTGACGGATACGGAGAACATCGAAGAAAAAGACAAAGTACTGTACCGAAAATATTTTACATCTCTTGCTTCCGCTAAAAACCTTATCGATTTGCTTGACGAAAATAACGAAAAGCTGGAGCGGATTTATCGGAATGCCCGCAAGGGAAAGAAGAGTCGCACCATCATCAATGCATCCCTTGGCGCGATGACCGGCCTCTCGCCCCTCGTACTCGAGACAGATCCTTCCAAAGCTGTATCGGTAGTGGGTGGCACCTCTGTATTGACACTCAACTCGCTGGAAGCTGGCCAGGTAATCGGCCGGAATGCCAATGAGTATCAGAACAAAATAAAATCCAACCGCGACTTGCGCACACAACTCCAATTGAAGGGAAACTTTTTTGCGCGCAAATATTCGCTCAAATCTTCGC
Source organism: Cyclobacteriaceae bacterium (assembly GCA_019751475.1). Taxonomy (GTDB): domain Bacteria; phylum Bacteroidota; class Bacteroidia; order Cytophagales; family Cyclobacteriaceae; genus ELB16-189. Next base: position 6,473 of record JAIENH010000192.1, on the reverse strand, counting down.
GAAGAAATACCGAGTTTGAGACTGACCGTGACGAGGTGGTACGATTGCTTAACAGCGATCAATTGACGGCCCTGGAGTTGCCTGCCCAATCAAGACCCACCCCTTCGGTAAAGGACATCAAAAAGACCTTTTCTGATTTCAGCGAAGAGTAGCTGGTTTTGCAGTTTGGCACAAAGCATTATTTTTGCAGTCCTGATTTGAAAACTCTCTTTTGCCACCACATTTGCTAAAGCTTCGGTGGTTGAAAAGGCTACGGAGAGTAGAGATTTGAAGGATAATCCTCCTTCGCCTGAAGCTTCCGCCTTTACTTCGTTTCGGGCGGACAAGTCGGAGGATAAAAACAGAGGAGTGGTAGAGCGGTTTATTGCACCGGTCTTGAAAACCGGAGACCCTTCACGGGGTCCGGGGGTTCGAATCCCTCCTCCTCTGCCAAGTAAGTATCATTCAAAACTAAAGCCTCGAATTCCTTATGGATTCGAGGTTTTTTGTTTTTAGAGCCTACCAATTCATTTAACAATTCTCATTCTGTTGGTGCCAACCTTAGTGCCAGGCAAAAATCAATCAATTTAAAACCCCTTCCCAATCCCCACATTCCAAATCCATTGCGTTATACCATCCGAGCGATAGAAGGAGTATCCAAGATTGCCAATTACATAAAATCGGTGTTTATTTTCGGATAGCTTCACCTGATTGACAACCCCGCCTACATCCCTGACATCTTCAATACGCACAAACAACAAGCGAAGCTCATTCCTGAATTTTAGCTTTTTAGGATTAACTGTCCATTTACCAATCAACATCGGCCGCAGAAAACTTCCATTGTTGGCCACGCGGTTAAATGCAAAGTCGTTTTTGATGGAAAGTGTTTTAGTAGACAAACTATCAAAACGAAATGTATAGCCCGCTCCAAAAAATGATTGCACCGTTTTGCGAGGCTCTTTCCAGGAGAAGCTATGAAAGCCGTCCACAAAGAAACCTTTGTTTCGATATTGAATAGTGGTGACCTGTGCTGGCTCATCCAAGCCGAATAAACCGGAGATGTCAATAAAAGACGACTGCAATTCTGTGCTCCACTCAGTCGCTTGCGAATAGACCTTTGTGGTCATAAGTATAACTGAACTACCTTCGGCTAAAAGCCGAAGGGTTTAGTATCGGCTAAAGCCGACTGAAGCAATGCATATAGACTCGGAAATCATTCGGGAGAAAATCGCTGAGTCATCTAGTGTTCGCTTCATACAAAATTATTAAACTAAAGTCTTCGCCTAAAGGCGAGGGATTTTCCCCCAGATACAGACATTAAAACAACAAATCGGACTTTCATAAATAGTTGATTTTGTCAACTAAAAGTAGTTACTTAGGGCACTGATTCCAAATGACAGAAAAAGACATTCAGCACATCCGGGACTTTAACCGGTTCTACACCAACATCATTGGCTTGGTGGATAATCACATTCTCAACAGTGCGTACTCATTGCCTGAGGCGCGGGTACTGTATGAGTTGTTTCATCATCAGCCTTGCACGGCCAGTACAATTATGACCTCTATTAATATGGATAAAGGCTACCTGAGCCGCGTGCTAAAGTCTTTTGAAAAGAAAGGATTGCTTGCGCGTAAACAAAGCAAGGAAGACGGCCGTGCCTCAACACTTGTTCTGACGGCCAAAGGCAGCAAAGAATTCGAAAGCATAAATCAGGCTTCCGCCTCTCAAATCAAAGAACTCCTGTCGCGCCTAAGTCCGGGGCAAATAAAGGAAGCTATTGAACACATGGGGCAGTTAAAGGAAATCCTTAGCAAAGCATCGTTATGAATACAAAGACTATATCGTTAAATGACATTACTATCCGCACCGAGCTTCGCGCTGGCGACATCGGCTATGTTACCTATTTACACGGGCAATTCTACAAGAAGGAATACAACTATGGCATCGAGTTCGAAGCATACGTGGCGTTAGGCCTCCATGAATTTTACAAACAATACAACCCTGAAAACAACCGGGTATGGATATGCGAGCACGAGGGCAGAATGATTGGCTTCTTGCTGTTGATGAACCGCGGCAAAGCCGCGCAGCTGCGCTACTTTATCCTGGAGCCAGAGTATCGGGGCATTGGTCTTGGCAAAAGACTAATGGAACTATACATGGAGTTCTTAAAACACTGCAAGTACGAATCATCCTACCTATGGACTACTCACGAGTTGTATGCTGCGGCATCGCTCTACACCCGTCATGGTTTTAAGTTGACAGAAGAAAAGCCGTCTGATGCTTTTGGTAAACCACTTAAAGAGCATCGTTATGATTTGGTTACATCTGGTGTTTAACTTGTTTGCTTGTTGTATTTATTCCGATACTCAACGGGTGTAAGTCCTGTTATCTTTTTAAAAATCGAGCGGAAGGCTTTGGTATCGGTATAGCCCACATCAAACATGACTTCGTTGATGTTCTTACGACTGAATTCAAAACTTCGTTTCGCGGCTTCAATCTTCACGCGATGGATGTATTCTAAAACAGAATTGTTGGTGGCTTGCTTAAATCTGCGCTCAAAACTTCGTCTGCCCAATGCCGTGAGCTCGGCCAATTCATCTAGCGTGATTTTTTCCTGGATATTTTTCTCAATGTACTCTTGTGCTTTTATGATAGCCAAATCTTTATGGTTCTTTTGTCCTTTGAACATAGCAAAAGCCGTTTGGCTCTCGCGGTCGATGTCAATCGCAAAATATTTGGAGGCAAGGATGGCCGTTTCGCGGTCGGTGTATTTTTCAATCAGATGCAATAGCAAATTCCAATATGAATTGGCACCTCCACTAGAATAAATGCGATGCTCCTCAGTAATAATGCTTCCATCCATTACTTCTACTTCAGGAAACATTTCCCTGAACTCATTTTGGAAACCCCAATGAGTAGAGCACTTCTTGCCATTCAACAATCCCGTAGAGGCCAATAAAAATGCACCCACACAAAGCGATGCCACTTCAGCGCCCTTCTCGTATTGGCTAGTAATCCACGGTATCAACGCTTTGTTTTTAGAAATAGCCGTTGACATATCGCCAAACAAAGCGGGTATAAAAACCAAATCTGTCTTCTTCACATCTTTGAGTTGCTTATCGGTATGTACCGAAAACAAACCGCCATTGAGTTTCACTTCTTTCTTTGCGCCTACCAGTTGCACGTTGAAAAGCGGCTTCTTACCTGAGATAGTTAGAAACTGATTCACAGCCGTGAACAAATATTGTGGGTCCGCAATCGCCTGCGGCACAGACGACTCAGGTACGAGGATGCTTACATTTTTCATGCGTCAAATGTATTAGGTCTACGAAGGTAATAAAATAGCTTGTCGTAAAACACCCTTTTATTGTCATTTCTGCACAGCCTGCGCACAGCTTTGATGCTACACCTTTGTATCATCAATCGGACGAAAAATAAAAACAACTAAAAACTGAAAGCCATGTCAAAAATTTCAATTTACCTCAACTTCCAAGGCAATACTGAAGAGGCCTTCAACTTCTACAAGTCTGTGTTCAAAACAGAATTTGTAGCGCCCATCATGTATAATAAAGACATCCCTTCTCACGAGGGTATGCCTCCCTTGCCTGAAAATGAAAAAGGGAAAGTTATGCATGTATGCCTTCCCATTTTGGGTGGCACCCAGATTATGGGAACGGACGTGCTTGAATCGATGGGGCATCGATTAAAATTGGGCAACAACATTAGCATCAACCTTGAACCCGATACAAAGGAAGAAACGGATAGATTGTTCAACGCTCTATCCGAAGGTGGCTCTGATATCATGCCTATGCAAGACATGTTTTGGGGTGCGTATTGGGGGTGCTGCCTAGATAAGTTTGGTATTTGTTGGATGTTCAACTATACCAGCAACTCAAAATAAAACGAATGGCACAAATCAACTCCTATTTAACCTTCGGTGGCAATTGTCGCGAAGCGATGACCTTCTACCAATCATGCCTTGGAGGCGAACTTATGCTTCAAACCGTTGGTGAGTCTCCCTTATCGAAGAAGATGCCGAAGAAAATGAAAGACTGCATCCTGCATGGTACACTTACCAAGAATGGTTTGATATTGATGGGCTCTGACATGGTGCCCACATCAGGCCTTACAAAAGGGAACTCCGTTTCGCTTTGCATCAACTGCGATAGCGAAGAAGAAATAAAGACGCTCTACAAAGCACTTTCGAAAGGCGGCAATGCAAACCATCCATTGGAAGACACCTTTTGGGGGGCGTTGTTTGGCGACCTGACGGATAAGTTTGAAAATCATTGGCTACTTAACTATAACAAAAATCATAACCAACAATCTAAAATCAAACATTATGAAAACAACTAAAATCATCTTCTGGATTACTACAGGCATTATTGTAGCATTCGATGGGCTTATCCCCTTGTTGTCATCACACACAGAACTTGCGAAGCAAGGTGTCATGCACTTAGGGTATCCCGATTACTTTCGGTTCTTGATTATGCCCTTCAAAGTTCTCGGAGCATTGGCATTGATTTTACCCAGTATGAAAGGCAGGTACAAAGAATGGGCATACGCGGGCTTTGGTATCAACTTTATTTGCGCATCTGTCTCGCATGGGGCTGTTGATGGATTGAATTTCCAAACGTTCTTTCCGCTCATCTTCCTCGTGCTACTGGTCATATCTTATGTTCAGTATCATAAAATTCAGTTAGCTCATTAATTTGAAGTACGCGTTAACCAAGTAATTGTTTTAACACCCTCACAAATTTACCAAAGGAAATGGCAACAAAAGCAAACAAGCAAAATTCTGAACTCAATAAGTTGAGCAAACTAATCGGCACATGGAAACTAGGTGGCGACTCAACAGGAACGATAAGATATGAGTGGCTTGAAGGTGGCCACTTCCTTGTTCAATACATAGATATGCAGTTGTTCGGCAAACACATTAAAGGGATAGAAATCATCGGGCACTGGAAACCATTTGGCGGTGAAGCCGATAAAACAATTCGCTCAAGGGCTTATGATAACACGGGCAATACCCTTGACTATGTGTATGAAGTAGATGGTAATACGCTAACCATTTGGGGAGGCGAAAAAGGCTCACCTTCTAATTTCAAAGGTAAATTCAGTAAAGACGGTAGGACAAATACCGGTGAATGGATTTACCCCGGTGGCGGCTACAAATCAACAATGACAAAAAATAAGTAACCTTAAAAACTAAAGTTATGGCACGTGAACTAATCGTAACCAAAAACATTACTGCAAGGCAGTTCCTCTTTTCAAGAATTGCTTTGGTTTCAGGTATCAGCTATATCGCTTTATTTCTTCTGCTGCATGTTCTGAAACCAGAATTTGACCCAACGTGGAGGTTCATCAGCGAATATGCTTTGGGAAAATTCGGCATATTAATGAACATTACCTTTTTTCTTATTGCAGCATCGTTGATATGTTCAGCGTATGCAATATTCAACCAAATAAAAACGGTTGTCGGATATATCGGGCTTGCAATACTTATCATCAGTGGACTGGCTTATGCAGTTGCCGCGATGTTTAACACCGACCCCATCACAACCGAATTGTCAAATATTTCCTTTACGGGAAAGATTCATTACACAGCGGCCGCATTTGATTACACACCTGTGGCCATGTTGTTGTTGGCTTTCGGTTTAGGCAGAAACAAAGCATGGCGGCCCATCCGAACCAACCTATTTATTGTAGCAGCAATTTCTATTTTCCTTACCATTCTGTTCATGGCATCTATGCCCTCCGACTACAAGTTTCAGCCAGGTGTTTATACCGGGTTCGTTGCAAGGTTTCTTATCATATCCTATCTGATTTGGATTGTGGTTATTTGCAGCCATGCAAGAAAATTGTTTAATTCCATAGCAAGTTGACTTACAATTTTAAACTGGAATAACATGGCAAAGAAATTCAAGACGGTTCAAAAGTATATCGACAATCAACCTGTCGATACGCAAAAAACATTGTTGGCATTGCGAAAAATAATTTTGAAAGCTGCACCCGATGCTACTGAATTATTTAACTATGACATTCCCGCCTATGCACTGGTGGAAGGCGGCAAACGGGACAAACAAATAATGATTGCAGGTTACAAAAAATTTGCTGGCTTTTATATAGGCACCGGCATATTGGAGCATTTCTCAAAGCAGTTGGCTAACTATACGTTCAGCAAGGCTTCCGTACAGTTTCCAAATGGCGAGGCTTTGCCTGAAAATTTGATTATGAGAATTGTAAAGTATAAGGCGAAGAAAGCGAAGACATAAGTTTACCGTTAGCAATTTAAATCAAGCCATGCTAAAAAATATTCTTGAGAAATTCTGGTAAATTTGTTTCCATCCCGTAAGGTTAAATTTTGACCTTGCCGATTGCGACCATATGATAGGCTAAAAAAGCTCTGAAAAGTGAGACAATCTAAATTGGTATTCACTGTTGTCCGACTAAAGTAGTAAAAGGGTGGTTTTAAGGCCACCCTTTATTATGT
>JAIENH010000721.1 GCA_019751475.1 Cyclobacteriaceae bacterium | reverse complement strand
GGCCGACACCACGCAGCTTAGATCAAAGCCTGTATTTGGCAAAGAGGCCCGCGTTATCACCTACCTGCTTGATAACAATCATTACCGCAAGATCCATCTTAATGACTCGCTGTCTTCAGTTGTTTTTGATGCCTACTTCAAAGAGTTGGATAATAGCAAGATTTACTTTCTGGCTTCAGATGTTCAGTCTTTTGAGAAATATCGCATGCGCTTGGATGATTTGGCAAGGGCTGAAAATGTGTCGCCTGCATTTGAGATTTATGGCGTGTTCCAATCAAGATACCGTGCAAGGTTGAAACAAGTGATCAGCTCGTTGGTGGGTCAGTCGTTTGACTACACAGTGGATGAATATTATGACACCGATCGCGATAAAGCCGCATGGGCTAAAACATCAGAAGAACTTGACGATACATGGAGAAAGATCATTAAAAGCCAAGCATTGAGCCTTAAGTTATCAGGCAAAAAGCAAGAGGAGATTTCGGATGTACTGAAGAAGCGATACGAGCGCCTGCTCAAGTCATTCGAGCAACTCAACAGCGAAGATGTCTTCAGCATTTACATGAATTGCATCACGGAGGCATACGATCCGCATACCAACTACTTATCACCTAAGGCCACGGAACTATTCAAGCAGAGCATGACGCTTTCGCTGGAAGGTATTGGCGCCAAGCTTCAAACCGAAAATGATTACACGAAGGTGGCCGAGATTATTCCCGGAGGCCCGGCTGACCGCTCCAACCTGTTGCATGCCAATGACTTAATCACAGGTGTAGCACAGGGCAAAGATGCTGAGATGGTAGATGTGGTGGGCTGGCGATTGGATGAAGTAGTGAAATTGATCAAAGGGCCAAAAGGTACTACTGTGCGCTTGCAGGTTTTACCGGCCGCTACTGGTGTTAGTGGCCCGCCCGTTGAGTTGACCTTTGTCCGCGACAAGGTGAAGCTCGAAGATCAGGCTGCTAAAAAGAAAGTGATAAACTATTCCTCTAATGGCAAGTCAATGAAGCTGGGCGTCATTTCGTTGCCAAGTTTCTACATGGATTTTGATGCCTACCAAAAAGGCGACCCCAACTACCGAAGCACTACTCGTGATGTTAAGAAATTGATACAAGAGTTGAAGACAGAAAATGTTGATGGTGTGGTAATGGATCTGCGCAATAACGGTGGAGGTTCTCTGGCGGAAGCTATCGATCTTACCGGACTTTTTATCAAAGAAGGCCCAGTAGTGCAAGTCAAGAATTCAGGTGATCGGGTAGAGGTAGGTATCGATGATGACAAAACAGTGACTTACAACGGCCCTCTCGTGGTACTGACTAATCGCTTCAGCGCATCCGCATCTGAGATTTTTGCAGGAGCCATTCAAGACTATCACCGCGGTGTGATTGTGGGCGAATCAACCTATGGAAAAGGCACCGTCCAAACGGTGATTGATCTTGACCGCTTCATAAACGACAGCGACAAGGTGGGTGAGTTGAAGCTTACCTTTCAGAAATTCTACCGCGTCACCGGCAGCAGCACACAGCATAAAGGTGTAACTCCTGACATTCAACTACCCTCAGCTCTCAAGCCTGAGCAATTTGGTGAGAGTGCAAGCCCCAGTGCTTTGCCATGGGATGAAATCAAAAAGACAGATTTTCAAAAAGCCCCTGATGTAAGCGATCGCCTCGTGACGGGCCTGACCAAAAACTACCAGGACCGCCTCAAGTTTGATGCGCTGCTCAAGCAGTATGCTGGTGAGATGGACGACATGCGTAAGAACCTGGCAGAAACAAGGATTTCGCTTAACGAGACCAAGCGCAAGCAGGAGATGGAAGAGGCCGAACGCAAAAAAGCGGCTTCCAAAGACCTCAATACCAAAATCCTTTCAAAAGAAGGGCTTACCAGCGATGATCTATCAAAGCTCAAAGACGAATACTTGCGCGAAGGCCTGTTGATTCTATCAGACCTTGTAACCAAGCATATCGGCTAGCAGTTTAGTGAGTGACAGGGAGAGCGGTAAGCGTATAGCCGCTTTGCTTCAACAGGTTTAGAATTCCTGATTCACCTTCCAGGTGAGATACTCCCACAGCAATAAAAGAGGGCTTACTTTTCATCATCTTTTCTATTTTGGGCATCCACTCTTTGTTGCGCTTGCTGTAGAACTCTTCAATGAAAACAGGATTGTTTTCCGTTGGGTGAAGTGAGTACTCAAATACTTTATCCAAATCACCTCGCAGATAGGCTACTTCCAATTTGCGGTACTCAGACTTCTGCTTTTCGAAATTCTCTACGCTGTGGACAAGTGCTTTTTCCTGGTCTTTCATCGGGAATGCTTGTAACGCTTCAGCCTCACGCTTGATCGGTTCCAGGCTGTAGGTCTCTAGCTTATCTTTTTTAGCCAACGTCAGGAGCTCAATGTCGTAATAGCGAACGTCTTCACCCAAAGCCATGCGGGTCATGTTGATAGAGAGTGCGAGAGGAGTCAACTTTCCGAAATTTTTATCAAAGCTAGCTTTTGATATTTTGAATTCAGAACTAAAGAAATCCACTATCTTTTTATAGTCTTCAGGTGCCAGTTCTGTAGCAAGTGATTTTCCTTTCGGGAAATGCACGGCTTTATTGAGTTCCATTTGGGCTTTATGATCCACCTGGTCTTCGATAGCAAATAACTTGCACTGTCCCATTTTTGCCACTACTTCTTTCGGCAGGTAAAATTCTTTTACACCGATGAACTTAAGCGTGCCCATCACGTAAGAAGGCGTAGTAAGGCCGTTTCCGGAAACTTCCCAGAGAATGGAATTTTGAGAGAACGAACCTAAGCTGATGGAGAAGAACAATACAAAGAGGCTGACTTTTTTCATGGTTGTTAGCATAGTTGAGTGCGCAAATAAATAATAATTCATCGAGAAATGGAAGGTGGAGTCGGTGGTTGATTTTTAGGAAAGAAAGATAGGCCCAATCGGGTCGGAGAACGCATTTTTATCTATTTTCAGCCGGAATTACGCAGTCTCATGAGTGAAGAATTATTGAAAGCCATCATCCAACTCTTTGCCATCGTGGCCAAGGAGCGGATCACCGATGATGAGCGGGCCAATATCAAAGAATTTTTGTCGCTGCATCTCAATCAGGAGTCTACCCGGCTTTATCTCAACCTGTTTGATGATTTTGTCAAAGCTAATCGAAAGGTAAATGCCGGTGAACTGGGAAATGTAGACGAGGAGACCCTGCAGTTTGTAGATGACTGGGCCCAGATCATGCAGATCTCGAAGAAGGTAAACCAGGCGCTCACTATGCAGCAGAAAGCTGTGATGGTTATAAAGATCATCGAACTGGTCTTCGCAGATGGTCAGATTTCTGAGCGTCAGGGCAATCTCATCTTCTACATCGGTGAGGCCTTTAAGATACCCATGAAGGACCTGCAAGCGATGCGCACCTTCGTGATCGGTCAAGACAGTGATGAGCTCAATCACAAAAACATTCTCATTATAGATGAAGGATCTGGTGAGGCCAATCGGGCGAACCCGCATATTGTTTCTAAGAACCTGACAGGACTCATTGCTGTGTTACGTTTGCCAGAAATTGAAACGTACTTCATCAAGTACCTCGGCATTACCACGCTGTACCTCAACTCACAGCCGCTCAAAAGCCGGAAGATAGACGTGTTTCCTACTGGCTCCACCATTCGCGGAAGCAAAGTGGAGTCGATCTACTACAGCGACATTGTTGGTAAGTTCCTATTTGAGGAATCTGATACAGAGATAAGCTTCGTAGCGGAGCATATTTTTTATCATTTCAAAAGTGGGCGGGCTGGACTTCAGAATGTAACCATCGCTGAAAAAGGAGGGAAGCTGATCGGGCTCATGGGCGCCAGCGGCTCAGGTAAATCTACGCTGCTGAACGTGTTGAATGGATCAGAGCGGCCGAGCAGCGGTCGTGTGCTGATCAATGGCATCGATGTGCACAACCATCCCGAAAAGGTAAAGGGTATTATTGGTTTTATTCCGCAAGATGATCTCTTGATAGAGGATTTAACCGTATTCGAAAATTTGTACTACGCAGCCAAACTTTGCTTTGGTCATTACAGCCGGGCACAGATTGAAGAGCGTGTCGAAAAAGTGCTTGTAAGTCTGGGGTTGTCGGAAACTCGTGACTTGAAGGTTGGCTCTCCGTTGGAGAAAACCATCAGTGGCGGGCAGCGCAAGCGACTCAACATAGGTTTGGAATTGTTGCGGGAGCCAACGGTACTTTTTGTGGACGAGCCCACCTCCGGACTGTCGTCACGCGATTCGGAAAACATTATGGATCTTCTCAAGGAACTGGCGTTGCGAGGGAAGATGATCTTCGTGGTGATCCACCAACCCTCGTCCGATATTTTCAAAATGTTTGACACCCTGCTCATCCTTGACGTAGGTGGATTTCAGATTTACTATGGCAACCCGGTGGAGTCAGTCAACTACTTTCAGGATATTATCAACACAACACTAAAGACACCTGGAGCGTGTCCCGAATGTGGTAACATCAACCCCGAGCAAATCTTTAATATTATAGAGACACGAGTTGTGAACGAGTTTGGCCGCTTTACACACACGCGCAAAGTTTCACCAGGGCAATGGTATCAATACTTCAAACAAAAAGTAAAACTACCAAAGGTAGAGGAAGTCAATGACCCGCTGCCAGTCACACAAAAGATACCCAACTGGTTTAAGCAGCTTTTCACATTCATTAAGCGCGATGTGCTGGCGAAGATTGCCAATAAGCAATACCTCATTGTAAACCTTTCGCTTTCACCGGTGCTCGCACTCTTCATGGCGTACTTTGTGAAGTACTATGATGTAATCGGAGTGGACAATCCGACTTACACATTCTATCACAACTTTAATGTGCCAGTGTACTTTTTCATGAGTGTGGTGGTGGCACTGTTTGTCGGGTTGATTGTGAGTGCAGAAGAAATTTTTCGAGACCGGAAGATATTGAAGCGAGAACGCTTTCTGCAGTTAAGTCGCAGCAGTTACCTGTTTTCAAAAGTGTTAATTTTGTTTGCCATTTCCGCGATTCAGACCATCACGTTTATCGTAGTGGGTAATCTGATTTTGGAAATTCCGCTTTCTGAAATGCGCTACTGGTGGATTCTGTTTTCCTGCTCGTGCTTTGCCAACCTTTTAGGGCTCAACATTTCATCAGCTTTCGACTCTGCAGTCACGATTTACATTTTGATTCCGGTGCTGGTGATACCACAGTTGCTCATGAGCGGTGTGGTGATCAGTTTTGATAAGTTCAATCCCAAGGTAGGGAAGCCCAACGGCATTCCTGTAATGGGCGAACTCATGGCATCGAGGTGGGCTTTTGAGGCGTTTATGGTGACACAATTCAGAGACAATCCGTTTGAGCAACCATTCTTTGAGCATGATCAAAAGCAGGCCGTGGCGGAATATAAGCGGGTTTACCTCGTACCGGCACTTCAATCCAAACTCGCCTATGTAGTTGGGCAGCGTGGACGTTGGCGAAATCGTAGCGCCACTGATGTGGTGCAGGCGCTTGAATTGCTTAAAAGTGAGATTGCGTTTGAGTTGGAGAAAGTTGGTGCAGATAAGTTCCCGGATGTGGAAAAACTTGAGATTGGGAAATTTGATTCCACGGTCTATCAGAGTACGTCTGAGTTTTTATCACGACTCAAAGAGTACTATGCTGTGCGATCGCGCAATGGCAAGAAAGCTCATGAGGGATTACTGGCCGAACTGACCAACACTCCGGAGAAGCGCAAGAAATTTGATGAGATGCGTTTGCGCTATGAGAATGAGTCTGTGGTGCGGATGGTGGAGAACTCTTCTGAAATGTCACGGATTGTGGAGTGGAAGGGGAGACTAATACAAAAGTTCTACCCGATCTATTTTGAGGATCACCGCCCAAGGCACTTCTTCGATTTTCAGGCCAACTTCTTTGTGCCGACCAAGTACTTTGCTGGACGGAAGTTTGATACACTGTATTTTAATCTTTCGATAATTTGGTTGATGTCACTTGTTTTGTACGGCACGCTGTATTTTGATCTGCTAAAGAAACTCGTACACGCTTTTGAGACGCGGAGAAAGTACCGCAAGAAATGACTTTGGCTGATGCAATTAATTTTCCCGCTGATTTTTGCAGATTACGCTGAATGTTAGCAGCATTTTCCGCGCAAATCTGCGTACATTTTAGTTGATCAGCGGTACCTGCAGGATGATTGAATACATGATCCGTCAACCATGATTGAATAGACTTGATCACTATTTGGTTTTGTGTATTTTTGCCCCCGCAATTTCACTTAGCAATTTTAGATTAAACGATAAACAATCTATCAAATGAAATCACTATTTAGGCTTGTATTTTTGTTATTTGTAATTACATCATGCAGTAAGAAGCAGGAGGCGGAGCAGGCTGCGGCATCTGATGAATGGAAGGAGATGGAATCCTTTCACATGATCATGGCGGAGGCTTATCACCCGCTCAAGGACTCTGCTAATCTCGCACCTGCGAAATCCAGGGCAGAAGCGTTGGCGTCCGAAGCCGAAAAATGGGCTGCGGCAGAGTTACCAGAAAAAGTGGATACGGAGGAAGTAAAGAGTCAACTCATCGCATTGAAGTCCACTACCCGATCGTTTGCTGACCAAGTAAAGGCCAATGCACCGGACGCTGATTTGTCAATAGCTTTGGAGGCGCTTCATGAACAGTTTCACCTTATTATGGAAGCATGGCATAGCAGCCAAGAGCATGAAGAGAACCACTAGTAGCCGTTTGCGCTACAGCGACCAGAGCGTGACGTAAAACAAAACGGCACGGTAGAGCTCGAGGGCAGCCTTGAGCACGATAATCATGAAAAGTGATTTTAGTACCAGGCGTAAACCTCGCTCTTTATAAAAAATCCGACCAGACCGAATCAGGAAATACAGGTTGGTAAAAATAAAAATACCTGTCAGCACGATTTCATCCAGGTAAGAACCCAGTCGGAATACATTGACCACAATGGTCAGTAGGATTGCATTTACCAGCAGGTTGAAGCAAGCCAACTCGACCGAAAAGCCCACATGATCGGTGAAGAAGCGATTGCGTGAGCGATACAGAAAATTAAGCGGAAGCGAAGCCAACACTACGAATACGATGACCATCATCTTGGCCAGGCTGGTGGTCTTCTGATCATACACCAGAGCAAACGAACTAATGTCTTTGATGCCCAACGCATTCATTTTGTTGACAATGCCCGTCACGGCATAGCGGCCATGCAGTGAGTTAAGCTGTGTGCGAAGAGAAGCGTTAAACAACTGGATGGTAGGGAAGAGAAAGTAAATCATGTTTAGCACAAAGAAAAGCGACAGTGGCCTCAGGTACTTCACTCTCCGGCCTTCGGCAAACTCCCATGAGATAAACCCCGGCTTCCTTACTACCAGCCACAGTGTTTTAATGAATTTGCTATCCACGAAAGTAATCGCGATGAGAATGTTGCTAAGAAAAGTGCGGAAGGAGCGATCCTGCGGTAGGAGCACCTTTTCGCCACAGAGGTTGCAATACAATCCTGTAAAGTGATTGCCACAATTCTTGCAGATATGTTCTTGTGAACTGACTTCCATCGGTACGTAAACTGCAAAGAAAGGGAATGAGGATTGAAATCCGTTAACGAGCCAGTTGTTTTAAGACAGCCTGCCCGCGGCTCCTGAAGGCAGCGCTTCCGTAGGGGAGTTGATCTTCAATAATGACTTTTAGTTCTTCTTTAAGCTCGGGCTGCTTCGTGGCAATGTTGCCCAGCACGGTCATAGAGAATACCCGCACGGCAATGGTCTCTTTCTTATCGGCCAGGTAGCCAAAGCAGCTGGCGGCTGCCCGCCCTTGAAAAGATTTAGGGATGTCAATAAACTGTAGAAGTCTGACAACATTCCGCTTGACTGCCGTAGGTGCAGCCGGTACTTCCAATGATTTAAGCACGCGACTTAAGTGAGGCTTAATCAATTCAGGATGCGCGGTAACGCAATAGTTCAGTGGCCATGCGGCACGCTGCGTCAGCCAGTAAGGGCCTTTCAAAAACACATCTATAAGCTCAGCAAATCGGGCAGGAGAGCTTCCAACATAGTGCGCAACCGAGTCGCGCATAGCCTTTGAATGCTCCTTAAGAATGATCTCTACCAGATTCACTATCAATAATTTACTTTAGATATAAATATATAACTATCTGATAATTAGGTAAATTAAGATGTATAATTTATATTCGTACCTCATTAACGATTAGTTGCTATGACAATATTTTTTGCAATCGTTGCCTTTCTTGTATTTCAACTGGGCCACTGTGCTCTTTGCCTCTATCTCGTAGATGCCAAGCGCCATCGCCAGATTATACGGGGCGGCTTATCATCCGTCTTTTAAGCCCAGGGCATGTGTGATTTCATCGGTGACTCTTCGGGGTCGTCCGGTTGGGTCAAGCAGGCACCATGTGGTCACTGCTGACGTTAAACGTTTGCCATCGCTTACGCGAAAAATGGCAACGTGTCGTTTTTGGCGCGCTCCTTCAGGTTTGTCAATCCAGGTAGCCGCTTCGAGCAGATCATTCACCAGTGCAGGAGCGTGGTAATCCAGCTCATGGCGGAGCACCACCCATTGGCATTTGCTTTTCAACGCTTCATCAGCAGCGGCATCCCAATGTGCATACGCAACATCTTGCACCCATTGCAAATACACCACATTGTTGACATGATTCAATTCATCGATGTGCTCGGGCTTCACGCAAATGCTGACACGAAAAACCGTGCGGTCTTCAGGAACGACAATCATTTTGTGCGTGTGGCTTTGCGGGCAGCGGCCATAAATCGCTCTTTCACTTCTTTACGAAACCACATGGGCGCTAGCCGTTTCAGTAAAGCCATCTTGCGGGCAGCTTTCGGCAGCACAATGTAGAGTTCTTTTTTCCCGGCCCGGTGTAAAATCTCTTCTGCCACCACGTCTGGCTCCAGACCAGACCGATCCAGGAAGAACTGTGTCATCTTACGCACCATGTCACTACCGCGTGCGCTTTGCGCGATGTTGGTTTTGAAATAAGCCGGCTGAATACAGGACACGCTTATGTTGAGATCAACCAGCTCGCCATACAATGTTTCACTAAGCGCCACCACTGCGGCTTTGGTCATGTTGTAGGCGCCCATAGTAGGAGCACAGGTAATCGCAGCAAGGCTTGCTGTATTGAGGATGTGACCTGATCCTTGCTTTTTAAATGCCGGAATAAAAAAATGACACCCGTAAATTACACTGTATTGGTTGATGCGAGTCATCCATTCCCAATTGTCAAGAGAATACTCTTCGAAAGCTCCACCATCGCCAACGCCAGCGTTGTTAAATAACAAATCGATGCCGCCCGCCTTCGCTAAGAAATCTGATGCCACGTGCCGGTACGCTTCACGGTCGGATACATCCAAAATGAATGGAAGTACTTTCGCGCCAAGCGCTTCCAGCTCTTTTGTGATGATCGAAAGAGCCTCCACATTTATGTCAGCTGCGCCAATCTTCCAGCCATCACGTGCCAGTTCAACAGCAAATGCTTTTCCAAGGCCTGAGGCGGCACCGGTAATGAAGGCCCGCTTCTGCGGATGTTGTTTTGATAAGATATACTTTGACATCAGATTGAATTTGTTTCGATGGATCGGACGGCACGTCTTCCAAGGTCTTTGATGACGTGAATCAGTCCGCCAAAGCGAGGGTCTTTGGAGTGACCTTGTTTCCAGCGGGCATAGATTTGCTGTGCGATCACTGCATTCTTAAACAATCCGAAGACGTAATAAAAAACAATATGCTTAGTGTTGCGTCCACTTCGTTGACTGTAACGATCAACTACTTGCTGGCGCGTAAGGTTGCCGGGCAGCCAGGAGATATTGAATACTTTCGCCAGCTCACCATCACCTGCTTCGGCCCAGTAGGCGAGCGAGGCGCCCAGATCCATCCACGGGTCACCTACGGTGGACATTTCCCAAT
>JAIENH010000785.1 GCA_019751475.1 Cyclobacteriaceae bacterium | reverse complement strand
TTTTATTGTTGCTCATTAGTCCGCTTACGTTTGTTGCTCAGTGGTTGGGGATTGCTCTTGAGTTTTTTGTGAAAATGCTGAACGAAGGTGTCTTCCTGGTGGAGCGATTGCCCTTCAGCTTGCTTACGGATATTCACATTACCACGCTGCAATGCTGGCTTCTTTTGGGTTTCATGCTGGCGGCAAGTCTGTTGCTTCAATTCAGGAAATTCTATTGGTTATGGATGATGCTGATCTGCGTTTCCCTTTTCTCGATTCAGTCGTTCTTTCATTTTTATCGGGATGTCAAGCCTGCGCAATTTGTCGTGTATCGAGTACAAGGGCACGAGGCGATGGAGTGGATGGAGACTGGAACTTCTATATTCTACGCTGATTCAGCTTTATCAACTGACACTGAACGAATGAGATTTCATATTCGACCAAACCGGTTGGTAAGTGGTATTCAAGAGGTAAGATATAGTAACGCCTTCGTAAAATCTTTCGATGGCTGGACACTCCATCACTGGAAAGGAAAATCATTTGTGCTACTGAATTCACCTTCAGCAAAGCTGCCGGATGGAATTTATGTAGATTACCTCGTGATTGGCAACAACTCCATCAGGAAAATCGATGCACTCAGGAAAAAGATAGCTTGTAAGCTGTTAATTTTAGACAGCAGCAACTCCTGGTATTATAATCAACGAATTGAAAAAGAAGCCGTGCGTTTAGGCATAACCTGCTACAACGTGCTGGCGAAGGGTGCATACCAACTAAAACTATAGATTATGACTTTGGTAGAATATTTGGTGAAAGACAGGGTTGCCTACATCACACTCAATCGTGCGGAGAAAAGAAATGCACTGAGTCCTGAACTGGTGAGCGGTCTTAAGATTGCCTTTCAAAAAGCCAGCGATGACTCACAGGCTAAAGTAATTGTGCTGCGTGCCAATGGTGAGGCATTTTGTGCGGGGGCTGACCTTGGCTACCTACAGCAATTGCAAAAATTTTCGTACGAAGAAAACCTGGCTGACTCCCGCCACCTGAAAGAATTGTACTTGCAAATTTACACCCTCAACAAAATAGTGATTGCCCAGGTGCAAGGCCATGCGCTGGCTGGAGGCTGCGGACTCGTTACCGTATGCGATTTTGCCTGGTCCGTGCCGGAAGCAAAGTTCGGATACACCGAGGTAAAGATTGGTTTTATTCCTGCTATCGTGATGGTGTTCTTGCTTAGAAAGTTAGGCGAAGCCAAAGCGCGTGAACTTTTACTTACAGGTTCGCTCGCCACGGCAGAGCAGGCCGCTGCACTGGGCCTGGTCTCTCAGGTAGTGAGTAAAGATGCACTGGCAACGGAGGTTGACGCATTCGCACAAAAATTGGCAAGCACTACTTCCGGTGAATCCGTGGCTGCTACGAAGCGAATGATAGCCCGCATTCCACAAATGGATTTGGAGGAGGCCCTTGATTTTGCGGCTCGCGAAAATGCGACTGCGCGAGCCACGGCTGATTGTAAGAAAGGCATCGAGTCATTTCTGAACAAAAGTGATCTCACCTGGTGACAAATACTCCTGATGTGCTTTCTCCGGAATCCATTCTAAAAAAATACTGGGGCCACGACCGGTTTCGGCCGCCACAGCGGGAGATCATTCAGGCTGCGTTAGATAGTAAGGACGTGCTCGCTTTGCTTCCCACAGGGGGGGGCAAGTCCATTTGCTTTCAGGTGCCCGCCCTGATGAAAGAGGGTATCACCATCGTCATCAGCCCGTTGATTGCACTGATGCAAGACCAGGTGCAACAACTTCGCTCCAAAGGAATTGCCGCACTGGCTGTTCACTCCGGCATGGGCCGGCAGGAGATTGATATCGTGCTGGATAACTGCGTGTACGGCAAGTATAAGTTACTCTATCTTTCTCCTGAGCGTTTGCAGACCGATCTTTTTCGCGAACGGTTTCGCAAAATGAATGTCGCCATAATTGCTGTTGACGAGGCGCATTATATTTCTCAATGGGGTCATGATTTTCGTCCACCCTACATGCAGATTGCTGCTTTGCGTGAGATTCATCCTTCCGTTCCTTTCATGGCGCTCACCGCTACAGCAACGAGTCGCGTTCGGCAGGAGATAGTTGAGCGACTTGGGATGACAAAGCCCGTCATTATTCAAAAGAGCTTTGCTCGTGATAATCTTTCTTTCGTGGTACGAAAGACGGAGAACAAAGAAAAGAAACTGCTGGAGATACTAAGAAAGGTGCCCGGCCCTGCCATCGTTTATGTACGATCGCGCAAGGCAACGATCGACCTGGCGCGTGGCCTTGAGCGTCAAAAAATTTCTTCTACCTACTATCATGCCGGGCTGGCACACGAGGAGCGAAACAAACGCCAGGAAGAATGGCTGCACAGCACCAAGCGTGTGATGGTGGCCACCAACGCATTTGGTATGGGCATAGACAAACCGGATGTGCGCGTAGTAGTGCACATGGATTTGCCGGAAGACATTGAGTCGTACTACCAGGAGGCAGGCCGGGCTGGTCGTGATGGCAAGCGCTCGTATGCAGCGCTGGTCTTTCACGAGGCTGATGTTTCTGCATTGCTCGCCAAAGTAGAGCAGTCGCATCCCTCTATCGACTACCTGAAGAAAATCTACCAGGCCGTGGCTAATTATTTTCAAGTTGCTATCGGGAGCAGTGAAAGTGAGAGTTATGATTTCGATCTCGAAGCGTTCTGCATTCGTTTTGGTTTTCGTTCGGCTCCTGTGTTTGCAGCGTTGAAAAAACTGGAAGAGGAGGGACTGCTGCAATTGAGCGAGAGTTTCTATCGCCCTTCCAGAGTTCATATGCAGATGGATAAAGCCCGACTGTATGAATTTCAGGTGGCCAATGCCAAATACGATCCGATCATAAAAACTTTACTACGACTATATGGTGCCGAATTATTCTCCGACTATGTGCTCGTTGCAGAAAATTCTATTGGCAAGAGTTTGAAACTTTCACATGCCAATACCAAGGTGCTACTGGAGCAGTTGGCCAAGCTTCAAGTCATACATTACAGCGCGGCCTCCGATATGCCACAGATTACTTTTCTCACACCTCGCCAGGATGCAGACCGCCTGCCACTGAATACAGAGCGCTTGTACAGCAGGCGAGACCTGGCCGTGAGCAAAGCGAAATCCATCATTGACTTGGCGGAAGAGAATCACCGCTGCCGTATGCAGGTGATCTTGGAATATTTCGGAGAGACGCTGCTGGAGCTATGTGGTCGCTGCGATGTGTGTATCAGTCGCAAGAAGAAAGACAATGAAAATTCCTTACGGGATTACGAACGGCAAGTGCTCTACCTGCTTTCACAGAAGCCGTTAACGGTAGATGAATTGGAAGAGGCCCTCACCCCGGCCGATCATGATCTGTTCATTGAAGTGGTGCGCGAGTTGGTGGACAGAGGCAACATCCGCTACGATGAGTATTGGGTGCTGCACCTGACGAAGGGGCGCTAGTGAGCGCCTTTCAGGTACGACCAGCCGCTTTCCTGTTTGCTCACCAACTCAATCATGGCCGATGGCACCACTACCGCTTGCTCCAGCAGGTCTTCTTTCTTGATATTGCGCCTGCGCATGGTGTTGTTGCAGGCGGCAAAGATCACCCCTTGCGATGACAGGTCTTTGATAGACGCGGCCACCTTTGATTTGGCTTTGGTCAGGATATCCAGGCCGGAGCTGTGGCACACCACTTCTACCGTGGCATTGGGCCAGGCCGAGCGAATGTTACCCACCTGGCCAACCAACGAGGCTTGCTCGGTAGAATCACCTACGGAGAACTGCATCACGATTTTGTGCTTTTTCATATCCACCACCTGACCAGCGGAAGGCAGCGCATACGTGATTACTACAATGACGAGCCAAAGTCCTTTCTTCATATCACTTGATTTGATGTTGAAAGTACGAAATCATTTGCTACTTCTGGTTTTTGGAAGGCTTATTTTCTTCAGTTTATTACTGAGAAGAAATAGAACCCTGGTTTGATGGCAATTATTTTTATCAGTTGGGGCATCGCGCTGTTTGAATACATGTTGCAAGTGCCTGCCAACCGGATCGGCTTCAAGAGTTATGGCGGCCCCTTTTCGCTGGTGGAGTTGAAAGTGATTCAGGAAGTGATTACGCTCACGGTGTTTGTAGTGTTCTCACTTGCGGTCTTCAAGAGCGAAACTTTCCGGTGGAATCATGTGATTGGGTTTATATTCCTTGTACTGGCGGTTTATTTTATTTTCAAGAAGTAAAAGAGTTTCGCTTTCTTGACTTCATTGAATTTTGCTTTCAGTGCTATTTTCTCAATCTCTCCACAATGTAGAGCACATTATCAACCCATGCGGGCACATTGGCGTCTTTGAAGATGAGATTTCCGTTACTTAGTTCGGCCATCACCAAAGCAGTTTCTCCTGAGTTATCAATCAGATACGCTTTTTTAAAAAGAGATAAGTTGCCTTTTAGGTAAGTCAGCCCCATTCTATACCTATGCTCAATTATAGGTTCTGCTATGTCATGGCCACCTTCGGCAACACGTTTCTTTACGCGATTGTAATTAACCTCTAGAAATGAGGTGCACAAAAAGTACAGCACTACTTCATATTCTCGTTTTATCATGGCAATTATCCAATCGTAGTCCTTTTGAGTAGCCAAATTACTCTCAATCATAAAATCAGACATCGTGTTGATCTGTTGAGCTATTTTCTCCCTAGCAAGAACATCGGCTTTGGCAAAATTCTCGGCCGTATACATACCAGCAAGAGAGCGTGTAATCAGGTCAACATTTATGAACGGAAGATTTGAATCTATAAATCCCTCGGCTATCGCTGTTTCATAATAAGTGGTTTTTCCAGCTCCATTCGGGCCTGCGAGGATATAGAGGGTTGGCATTAATTGGCTGCCAGAAGGGATTTATTCTTTATACTTTTGGTCGAGTCTTTAGGATTCTCCTCAATGAGTTGGCCGTTTTGCACATAAATGATATTGCTACCAGCCTGTGATGCTTTAAAACGTACATGCTCACGGAAAGCTATGGCCATTTTCTTGAAGTCAATATTTACTACGGCAATTTTCATAGGGCAAATTTAATGAATTATAGTCTTAAATGCTTCCGGATGAGATTATGGATAGAGATGTCGCGAATTAAGATCGTTTCTTAACTCTTTATGGTTATTGCTGATTGCCATATGCATACAGTTGGCAGTTGGCGCGTCACTCAATCTTTTTTATATGTCCTGTCATCTCAATTTTATAATTCTCCATCTTAATTGTTAGTTTTTCGGAGCCCTCAATTCGGTCTTCGTCTTTTCCTATATCGTAAGTGAATACACTGTCAAGAAGCTGAATTGTCAAATCTGAATTTATCTTTGCCTGCTCAATTGTAGTTATACTTGGGTCATTACTATAATTGTCACCGAGGAGAAAAAGTGTGTCAATCGGATTTGAGTTTTTGTCGATAGTTATCAGAATAGGGTCGTCATAAATGAAAATTACTCCCTTCTAAGAGTCTGAGTCAACAAGTTTCCCAAATGGCATCGTCAATAAGTTGTAACCGCCTTTGACTCCAAATTTGTCATAATGCTTTCGAGACAAATCACTCCAGTTTTTTCGGTTCAGGGTCAATGGTAGCCCTAAATTTTGAAGTGTGTCGTAGTCACTCTTAAACGTTTTTGTGTCCTCAGTCAAGTTTTTGTTTCCCTTGTCCTTTGGACTGTCACACATTGTAAAACTAAAAATGATTATAATCCCAAATGTCAAACGGTTTGTCATTGCTCAATTTTATTTTAGCACTTGCCTCTAACTTCTTGTTAAAGTTAACTCCATCACCCCAATACAAACAACTTTATCTACAATGACGATAAGTTGCCCTAAATAAACAGACTAAAGCGTAGCCAAGTCAATCACAAACCGGTAGCGCACATCACCTTTCAACATGCGCTCGTAGGCGCTGTTGATTTGACTTATGGAGATGACCTCCACATCCGACATAATGTTGTGGGCCGCGCAGTAGTCAAGCATCTCTTGTGTTTCTTTGATGCCGCCAATCATCGACCCAGCCAATTGCTTTCGCTTGGCAATAACCGAAAACGGGTGAACAGCCAGCTCACCGGGTGGAATGCCCACCAGCACGAGTGCACCATCGCGCTTCACCAAACTCAAATACAAATTCATGTCGTGCGGGGCCGAGACGGTATCAATGATCAAATCAAATTGGCCACGGTGTAGTTTAAGAGCTTCCTGGCTGGTAGTAACTAGAAAATGATGCGCTCCTAATTTCTTGGCATCTGCTTCCTTGCTTTTGGATGTGCTGAGCACCGTCACTTCCGCGCCAAGCGCCACACCAAATTTCACCGCCATGTGACCCAGTCCGCCCAACCCCAGCACACCTATGTGATGGCCCTTGCCGATTTTCCAGTGCATGAGGGGCGAGTAGGTAGTGATGCCCGCGCAGAGCAGGGGCGCCACGCGGTCTAATGCAAGCTTGGGCGATACGTGTAACGCGTATTGTTCATCCACCACGATGTGGCCGGAGTAGCCACCGTACGTGGGCGTCTTTCCGTCTTTCTCATAACTGTTGTAGGTGCCGATCATGCCGTTGTCGCAGTACTGCTCCAATCCATCTTTGCAATTGGCACAGGTGCGGCATGAATCCACAAAGCAACCGACTCCCGCCAGATCGCCTACGCGAAAGTTTTTAACTGCACTTCCCACCTTGCTGATCTTACCGACAATCTCGTGGCCCGGCACCATCGGAAAAATGGAACCACCCCACTCGTCACGCACCTGGTGAATATCGGAATGACAAACACCGCAGTATAGAATATCGATGAGCACATCGTGAGCGCCCACGTCTCGCCTGCTGAAGGCAAAGGGCGCTAGTGGTGAAGTCTTGGTTTGGGCTGCATAGCCCTTTACAGGAATCATAGTAATAATGCTTTAAAATTTGAAGTTACTTAATTTCTTCTCCGGGGCGTGTCTTCCATCGCTCGTGCATCCACACCCATTGCTCGGGGTGCTCGCGAATCACTTTCTCGATAAACCGGGTAAAGTTCTGTGTGTTCACCACCAGATCTTTCTCCTCATCGCCTGAAATCTCCAACGGAATTTCCGGAAGGATGTGCATTTGTTGTCGGCCTTTTGCATCAAGGTAGATGTAGGTCGGCACTACCGCAGCACCCGTGCGCAGTGCCAGCACCGTGGCGCCAATAGGTGTAGCCGCAGGCATGCTAAAAAAATCTACGAACCGGCTCTTTACTCGCGTATCCTGATCAATTAGGATAGCAATGGACCCACCCGACTTAAGTGTTTTAAAAAGACGGGTACTCTCCTTGCCGCGCTCAATAGCCACCGCTCCAAACGCATTGCGATACTTCCAGAGCAATTCGTTCAGTCGTTCATCTTTCAGGGCCGTGCCAATAATGTTGGGCTTGAGTCCACGTAGCGCCATGTTGGTGATCTGCAGATCAAATGCACCCAGGTGGCACGTAAGGAACATCACACCTTTGCCTTTGGCATGAGCTGCTTCATAATTTTCCAGGCCGTGGGTATCCAGAAATTTTTCAAGGTCAGCCAGGTTTTTCACGCCCATGGAGCGGAGAATATCTCCAGCATTCTTTCCCAGCATCACGTAGACTTGCTTGCTAAGGGCGATGATTTCGCGAATTGATTTTTCTTTTGAGAAGGCAAGGCCCAGGTGGTAGGTCACGCGTTCGCGCGAAGCGGAAGAAAAGGAGTAGCCGATCTTTCCGAGCCACCCGAAGAAGGCCAGCCAAAGGCCGCGTGGCACCCATCGCGAAAGAAAAATCATAAAGCGCACCGCCAGGTAAATGGACGTGTACTTGATCTCTTTGCGCAAAGGCCTTTTTTCCATGCGCGTCAAAGATAAATCAGTATCGGCAGGTTTCAAGTAGCACGCGCATTTCAAATTGTCTGAATGAGGGAAGCCATACCTATTAATCTCTGCGTAACTCCGCGTGTATTTCTCCGCGATCTTTGCGGTAAAATGGATAACCGCAGAGGACGCGGAGGTTCGCATAGATTAAAGTATGAACTATCTTATTTTTAAGTTCTTAGGCAAAAAAATATCAAAGATGTCGTTGATAGGTTTTTAAACTTATCACTACGGGGATCACGGAGCGCCACAGAGAATATAGCGGCCATTTGAAATGGCACGAATTGAATCCCTCAAAAGTGAATTGTACTTTTATTGAATGAAACAGCTGTACATCATCCGGCATGCAAAGTCGAGTTGGGATGACCCCGACTTGAGTGATTTTGAAAGACCCTTGAACGAACGTGGAAAAAAAGACGCGCCTCGCATGGCCAAGCGCCTGAAAGAAAAAGAAGTGGCACCTGATCTCGTTGTCTCCAGTCCGGCTGTGCGCGCACTGGCTACCGCCAAGGTATTTGTAGAAATATTGGGTTGCTCGCCTGTAAACCTCGTGACCGAAAAAAAACTCTATCACGCGACAGCCGACACGATACTTTCCGTGGTGAAGAGCATCAACGAAAAGCACGATTGCATTCTATTAGTTGGGCACAATCCCGGCCTTACGGAATTTGCCAACCGACTGGCAAACGAATACATCCAAAACATACCCACTACGGGAATCGTATCGACCCGTCTTACTGTAGATTCATGGAATTCGGTGGATTGGGGCTGCGGAAAATTGTTGTTCTTTGATTTCCCGAAGAAGAAGTGACGTTGCCATTACGTAAAAATTCATTTGTTATCTTTGTGACACTCCACATCAAAACATTGACTAATGAAAGTAATATTGGATATTAAGGAAAACAGTCGCATTCCATTTTTTATGGAATTAATCAAAAGTCTTGATTACATCCGTGTGGTTAAAGAAGTTAAGGACGAGAAAAAAAGCCAAATGATGGCTGACCTGGCTGAGGCCTTTCATGATGTAAAACTACATGAGCAAGGAAAGAAGAAGCTAAAATCCGCTAAAGAGCTGCTTAATGAAATTTAATGTAGTCGCAACCTTACCTTTTGAACGTAAGCTTAAGCGACTATCCAAAAAATACAAATCACTTAAGACTGACTTACTTAGCATAATTGACCAGCTCTCAGAAAATCCTACTCTTGGCACACCCATTGGAAAAGAATGCTACAAAATTCGTGTCGCCATTGCTTCCAAAGGTAAGAGTGGTGGAGCCAGGTTGATCACCCATGTCCGCATCGTAAGCACAACGGTGTTCTTATTGGATATCTATGATAAGTCTAAACAGGCAACTATCTCAGATAAAGAACTCCAATTATTAATCGAAATATTGTCAGAGTAATAATTGCTACTTCACCACTGGAAAAGCAGAAATGCGCAAGCGTGCTGCACCCATGGGCACTAACGTAATCTCTTCTACCGGTGTCTCTGTTGTCACCGGACTTTGGGGTAGTTCAGCACACAATCCATATTGATCAATCGTCCAGCCAAGAATTTTTTTGCCTTTGGTCTTTATCTCAATCGGGGCTGAAGCAAGCGTAAAGGGAAAATTATCGGGCGGCCAAGGCTTTCGTACTACAGAAAATGCCTTGTCACTCGCTGAGGTTGATAGTAATCCAAAGTTCCAGGCGCTTTCTGGTTGAATCTCAAACGAAGGCCACTTGGTGGGGTCAGCATTCTCCTGCCACTTGCTGTCATACTGAGCGGTCTCTTTCGTATCGAAGTGAATGTATCGTTCATCAATTTTGAGTGAGAACGTTAGCGGTCCATAATTCACACTCACACTGTTCTTATTCTTTTCCCAAACGCGTGTAGTAATTTTCATCGGAAACTCCAGCATGATGACATCGCTGTTCTTCCACTCGTTTACAATTTTTACATATTTACCCGGCACAGCTTTGACATTAACCGGCTTACCATTGATGGCTATCACGGGTTGGCTTGTCCAGGCGGGCACGCGCAAGTAGAGCGGAAACGAGACAGGCTTTACCATAGAAAGTG
>JAIENH010000673.1 GCA_019751475.1 Cyclobacteriaceae bacterium | reverse complement strand
TTCGGACGCGTGTTGGCCATTCCTCGTTCACAGCCCGCGGAGCACAAGGGTGCTGTGGAGGAGGCGATGAAAGCCAGTGAGGAAGCCCGCAAGAAGAAGAACTAAGCACAATTACTGACACGCAGCATCCGCTGTTTTGTGTTCAAATAATTGTCAGAGTCAGGGCATATTGTGAGGCAAGGGCATCGCGTCTTTGACTCATTATCTTATATTTGTCCCCGGCCAAAATAGACTTTACTTTTTAATCTGATTTACAACCACTTAGACCTGAAATGGGTAAAATTATTGCTATAGCAAATCAAAAAGGAGGTGTGGGAAAAACCACTACAGCCATTAACCTGGCTGCCAGCCTCGCGGTATTGGAGAAAAAAACACTCCTGCTCGATGCCGATCCACAGGCCAACTCCTCTTCCGGATTGGGTATCGACCCGAAGGGCGTAAAGCTCAGTATCTACGAATGCATGGTAGATGGCGCCAACATTCATGAGGCCATCGTGCAAAATGATTTAAAATATCTCAAAGTGCTTCCTTCACACATCGACTTGGTAGGCGCTGAGGTGGAAATGGTAAACATTGACCATCGCGAAGAGCGCATGCGCGAAGCATTAAAAAAAATAAAAGATGATTATGACTTTGTCATTATAGACTGCTCACCTTCGCTTGGGCTAATTACAATTAATGCACTAACAGCAGCTGATTCTATTATCATTCCTGTGCAATGTGAATACTTTGCGTTGGAAGGTCTTGGTAAATTGCTCAACACTATCAAGATCATTCAGACACGGTTGAATCCACAACTCGAGATTGAAGGCATACTACTTACGCTGTATGATTCACGTACTTCATTGGGCAACCAAGTCGTGGAAGAAGTAAGAACACATTTCAAAAATATCTCATTCAAAACTATCATCCCGCGCAATGTGAAGCTCAGCGAGTCGCCCAGCTTTGGTCTGCCGGTGATTGTTCACGATGCCGAGAGCAAGGGTGCCATTGCCTACCTCAATCTCGCACACGAAATACTTGATAAAAACGGTCTTAGTAAATGTAGAAGAAAGCCCTCGGCCGCGGTTTGTGCGCGTTGCTCAGCGATACTCCTGAAACACAGAAACTGGAGGAGGCACCGGTCTCGACTGGCCCGATGAATGAAATTCCCATCACGGATATTGAGGTCAATCCATATCAACCGCGAAAAAATTTTGATCAGGAAGCTTTACGCGAATTAGCCGACTCCATCAAAGTGCATGGCATCATCCAGCCGATCACCGTTCGCAAACTGGCTCGCAATCAATATCAGTTAATATCTGGAGAGCGAAGATTTCAGGCTTCGAAGTTGGCAGGTCTAAAGTCAATCCCTGCTTATGTGCGTTCGGCAGATGACCAGCAAATGCTGGAGATGTCGTTGATAGAAAACATTCAGCGGGAAAATCTCAACCCAATTGAAATTGCGTTGAGCTATCAACGATTATTGACTGAGTGTAACCTGAAACAGGAAGAGTTGGGCGACCGGGTAGGAAAGAATCGCTCGACCGTTACCAACTATCTACGTTTACTCAAACTTCCGCCTGATATCCAGATTGCCTTGCGCGACAACAAACTTTCTATGGGCCACGCCAGAGCCATCATCAGCATTGAAAGTCCGGATATCCAATTGATCATCTTCAAGCGGACTATCCAGGAAGATTTATCCGTACGGCAGGTAGAGGAACTGGTGCGCAGTATGTCGAAGAACAAAGTTAAAACAGAATTGACCCCAAAGCCTGGCACCACGGCATCCTCACGGGAGATAAGTCAGCTTCAGGGTAAGCTGTCAACACACTTTGGCACGAAAGTTACTGTATCGGGCGATGGCCGGAAGGGCGAAATAAAAATCCCTTTCTTGTCCATTGAAGACCTCAACCGGATACTCGATATTTTCAAGCTTTAAGAATTATGGTGCGGTTTATCTCCGTCCTTATTTTTTACCTCGCTTCAATTTCACTGGTAGCTCAGGAAGTAGAAGTTGAAATAGATTCCGCAAAGGCGAAAGCCGATACGGTCCAAACGATAGAGGGCAAACGCGTCATCACCATTGAAACGTATGCTAAACGTTTTAATCCACGCAAAGCATTACTTTACTCCGCTATTCTACCAGGCATGGGCCAAGTGTACAATAAAAAATATTGGAAGCTGCCAATTGTCTACGGAGGGTTTTTCATGCTTGGCTATCTTGCTTCAACGTATAACACTTTCTATAATCAATACAAGGGTGAGCTTTTTGGTCTTCTTAACGATCCCACCTCCAAAGCTCCGAGTGGGCTAAATGTTACCCAACTCCGAAACCAAATCGAAAACTATAGGCGTCAACGCGATTACTTTATCGTACTTACCGGATTCTGGTATGTACTACAATTTATAGATGCTCATGTAGATGCCCATCTTATGGAGTTCAAGTTGAATCCGCAGTTGAAAGTCCGAGTAGAACCAAACATTGAACAGAACGCTTTGATTGGCCGCACATCTGGCGTATTGCTGGTACTTAAATTTTAATACATGCGTATACTCCTGGTTGGTTACGGTAAGATGGGCAAGGCTATTGAATCCGTTGCGCTCTCGAGAAAGCACAGCATCGTTGGTAAAATTGATCCAAGCATAGGCTTGTCATTTGATTTTGCCACGCCCGTGGATGTGGCTATTGAGTTTACGATGCCGGAGTCAGCCAAGCGCAATATCACGTTGTGCCTGGATAACGGAATTCCGGTACTTTCTGGCACAACAGGCTGGCTTCAGCACAAACCCGAAGTTGATGATTACTGTCGTACTAAGAATGGCTCGTTCTTCTATGCTTCCAACTACAGCCTGGGTGTGAATCTCTTCTTTAAATTGAATGAACAACTTGCACGCATGATGCAGCAACAACCTGCTTACGATGTGAGTATTGATGAAATTCACCATACCCAAAAGAAAGACGCGCCCAGCGGCACGGCCATTACCCTGGCGGAAGGCGTGATCAAAAATCTGTCGCGAAAAAAGCAATGGGCAAAAGGCGAGACTCAAAATCCGAACGATCTCGTGATACGATCTTATCGCGAAGACCCCGCCCCTGGCACCCACACCGTGAAGTATCAATCGTCAATCGATGATATTGAAATCAGACACACCGCACATTCACGCGAAGGCTTTGCCTTGGGTGCTGTATTGGTGGCCGAATGGCTGCCCTCACAGAAAGGCGTGCTGGGCATGGATCAATTCCTCAAATTCTGACTTCGGATAATTTTACTTTTATTTGCGGGACTTTTTTAAGGAGATACTATGAATTGGAAATTTTGGGAGAAGAAGAAAGAAGAAGAGAAGCCAGTGAAGAAGAAATCATTCTTTCGGGAGTGGTTGGACGCCATCACCTTTGCCGTAGTGGCCGCCACGCTTATCCGCTGGCTGATTATGGAGGCATACACCATCCCAACACCTTCGATGGAAAACTCCATGCTGGTGGGTGATTTTCTGTTTGTGAGTAAGTTCCATTACGGAACGCGCACACCCAAGACGCCCCTCCAGATTCCATTGACTCATCAAAAGATATGGTTCACAGACATTCCCTCCTACCTGCCCTGGATACAACTGCCGCAATACCGTCTTCCGGGTATCACCTCCGTGAAGCGCGAAGATGTGGTGGTCTTCAACGTGCCAGGTATTGCCGAGAATAACTACGAAGAATTTGACCGGTCGAAGTGGATTGATTTCCCGGTTGACCTGAAGATGAACTATATCAAGCGTTGCGTTGGCATTCCGGGAGATGTATTGAAAATAGTAGACCGGCAGCTAATGGTGAATGGTCAACCGCTCATTAATCCTCCGCACGTGCAATTCCGCTATGAAGTCACCGCCAAGGATGAGATAAACGAACGAAACCTGAAGAACATGGGGCTCGACCCGGACGACTACACCTACCTGGGCAGGCGACCTGAAACGAACGAGGCAGTTTACAGCATTTTGCTAACAAACGAAAAAGTGGAAGAGCTACGGAAAGTACCTTACATTTTATCCGTTGAGGCTAACATCAGCAAAGACCCTGAAATGCGTACGTTCCCGCAATCAAAGTATTCATTATGGAACCAGGACAATTATGGCCCCATCACCATTCCAAAAAAAGGAATGACGATTGCGATTAACGATTCAACCCTGGCATTCTACGGAGAGACTATCAAAAATCTTGATCACAACAAAAATGTAGAAATCAAGGAAGGCAAACTCACTATCGAGGGCAAGGAGATAACCGAATACACCTTCCGGCAAGATTACTATTTTATGATGGGCGACAATAGAAACAACTCACTTGATTCACGCTACTGGGGATTTGTTCCCGAAGATCACATTGTGGGCAAAGGATTTTTTATCTGGCTCTCAATCGACAAGTACGGAGATATCTTACATAAAATCCGTTGGAGTCGTTTATTTAAAATCGTACGTTATAGACACAACCAATAAAATTCTTTAAGGCCATGCTCACGCAGGTAAGCGTTGGCCTTGCTGAAATGCCGGTTGCCGAAGAAGCCACGATCAGCCGAGAAGGGCGATGGATGAGCTGACATTAGCACATAATGTTTGTTGCGATCAATCAGTTCTCCTTTTTTTTGTGCGTAGGCTCCCCACAACAAAAACACCACATGCTCTTTTTCTTGCGAAATTTTTCGCACGGCTTCATCCGTAAATGTTTCCCATCCTTTGTTTTGATGCGAGCCGGGTGACGAGGCTCTCACGGTGAGCGTAGCATTAAGCAGCAACACGCCTTGCTTCGCCCATCGCTCCAAGTCTCCAGAGGATGGAATGGGTTTACCCAGATCACTTTGTATTTCCTTGAAGATGTTAACTAATGATGGCGGCATGCGAACGCCATCGCGAACAGAAAAGCAAAGACCATTGGCCTGTCCCGGCCCGTGGTAAGGGTCTTGCCCCAGGATCACGACTTTTACGTCATCAAACTGGCACGCATCAAAAGCGTGAAAAATTTCTTTGCCGGGTGGGTAAACTGTAGCTGATTTGTACTCGGCCCTCACAAAGTCAATAAGTGACTGAAAATAAGGCTTTTCAAATTCGTCCTTCAATCTGTTTTTCCAGGAAGGTTCTATTTTTACGTCTGCCGTCATGCGTGCGGAAAGTTAAAGCCATGTAAAATAGAAAAAATTGATATTTTTGGATGAAATGGTGACCGAAGTAACGAAAGGAATTAAAGTAACGGTGGAAACGGAGTACCAACCTTCGTATTCCAGCCCGAGCCAATACCATTACGTCTTCACCTATCGCATCACCATTGAGAACGGAGGCGACTTTACCATTCAATTGATGCGCAGACGCTGGCAGATTTACGATGCCGGTTTTATGTCGCGCGAAGTAGAAGGCGAAGGCGTTGTGGGCCTTCAGCCTGTATTAGAACCCGGCCAGACGCATCAATACGTGTCGGGATGTAACCTAAAATCTGGCATTGGCAAAATGGTCGGCACGTATCTTATGGAGCGTATTGTCGATGGAGCCACGTTTACCGTCAACGTACCGGAATTCAGCATGGTGGCTCCCATGAGATTGAACTAACTTTCGGGAAATCGCAAACTATCCCGTGCCGTCTTTTCACCAGGTTAAATCATTCGTTCATCATTGGCTTTACGAAGTGGATGATCACTCCATTCATTCGCCTTTCTTTTTTGACTTGTATTCCAAAACGGTAAGGGTAAAACGCTCACCTCTGCCGAAGATTGAGTCATTACGACAAAGCTTACTGAAAAATGAAACGGCTTTAGCAGTAGAAGATCTTGGCTCGGGAAAAGCCGTCACAAAAAAAACATTAGGTAGCATTGCCGAAACGAGTCTGAGCCCGGCAGATTTTTCGCTCTTCTACCTTGACTTACTCCATTATTGCAATGCGCACCGCGTGGTAGAGCTCGGTACGTCATTGGGTGTAAACACGTTGTATCTCGCACAGAAAAAAGATGCACGCATTTTCACGTTTGAAGGTAGTCATGCCATAGCCAACGTAGCGCTCACAAATTTTGAATGGGCGGAACAAAAAAATATTGAATTAATTGAGGGTAATATCGACTCAACGCTTCCCCGGTTTTTGGAATCTACCGCGAAGGTTGACTTTGCCTTTATCGATGCCAATCACCGCCAAGCCCCTACCCTTCGGTACTTTCACCAACTCACCAGGCGGGTGACAGAAAAAAGTGTCATCGTGATTGATGACATCCACCGGTCAGAAGAGATGGAGAAAGCCTGGTTGGAAATACGCCAAGACACACTCGTGTACGGCAGCGTTGATTTATTCCGGTGCGGCCTATTATTTTTCGACCCCAATATCACCAAGCAACACTTTGTCTGGTCATTGAAATGAAATGCCTATCAGAAAAATTAACTTCAAGAATGGCTTTAAATTATGGCATTCCATGCCTGCATACCGAAATGCCACTACCGCATGCAGGCATGTGGCCTTAAAAAACAATTATTAACACATGAAATCTCTAACTTTGGCCAACTAAAAGAACCCGTGCATGGAGCAAACACCCGCCACTACACCTAAAAAGTCAAACAAAGCCACCATCATCATCGCGTTGCTATCCATTGTGGTGATAATCCAAAGTGTAAAAATATACCTCGACTACGTTGACAAAGCTGAGATAACGGAGCAGAAGGCTAATGTGGAAGAAGACCTGGCCGGCACCATGCAGCGGCTGAAAGAAATCCAAGCCGAGCTTGACACGAAAATAGTAGAGATTCAAAAACTGGGTGGTGATATTACTGACCTGAAAAAAGCAAAAGCTGAAGTAGATGCCCAACTCAGGCGCAATGTAGCCTCCAGCTCCAAAGCCATCAAAGAATTAAAAGACCGCCTGCAGGGATATGAGGAACTGCTGCGCATAAAGGATGATGAACTCGAAAAACTCAAGTCGGTGAATAAGGAACTCTTCAGCGAGAACAAACAACTCAAAACACAGAAGAATGTATTGAATGATTCCATCAATCGGCTGGCCACGAAAAAAGAGGAACTTGCAACAAAAGTGGCACTGGCAAGTCAGTTAAAAGCAGAGAACATTGCTGTGATGGCGGTAAATAACAAAGGCAAAGAGCGCGAGTCACCATTTAAAAACCGGCAACTTGAAAAGCTGAAAGTTGAGTTTACTCTTGCTGATAACAAAGTGGCGCCCATCGAAGGAAAGAAAATTTTGATTCGTGTAGTAGATGAAAACGGTCAGGTGATTTTTGATGTCGCCAAAGGATCGGGCACCTTCATGCTCAACAATAAGGAAGAATTCTACACAGCCGCCCAGGAAATTCTTTTTGACAACACCCGCCAGAAGCTCACGTTTTTCTATGAAAAAGGCTCTGACTACCCTTCCGGGAATTATAGAATCGAAATCTACACAGACGGTTACGCCATGGGCTCAGCCCAGTTCTCTGTAAAATAACCGCTCCTAAAATCCATTTCCGTGGTTTGTGTCCTCACAAACCACCATTCCAAAATTTAGCAATGTCGTTCTGTGAGGACACAGACCAGGGTGATGAATCTACACAGACGGATATGCCATGGGTTCGGCACAGTTTCTCCATAAAATAGACACCTCTAGCCTACCAAGCGCAAAACCTGACAAAGCTGATTTTCGTATCTTGCAGGGTAATCCATCGCATGAAAAAAATTCTGGCTTGTGTGGTCGTAGTCGGTGCTGTGGCGCTGCTGGCGTTCATCCCTCCTGCCGATCGCTACTTCGAGATCGCCCGAAACCTGGATATTTTTGCTACGCTGTTTAAAGAGGTCAATACCTTGTATGTAGATGAGGTGAATCCCAATAAACTCGTGCGCACAGGCATTGATGCCATGCTCAACTCGCTTGATCCTTACACGAATTACATTCCTGAAGATGAGGTAGAAGATTACCGCACACTCAACACAGGTCAGTACGGTGGCATTGGAGCGATGACCCGCGAATTCGGACAACGCACTGTGGTAACCATGATGTATGAAGGCTATCCTGCCTTTAAAGGCGGACTTAAAATTGGCGATGAAGTCATCAAGATGGATGAAGTAGAACTCTCAAAAATCAGCCAGGAGGAAGCCAATCATTTGATGCGCGGGCAAGTGGGCACCAGTGTATCGCTCACTGTAAAACGATACGGAGTAAAAGATCCCATCAAACTGGAATTCAAGCGCGAGAAAATAAAAGTAAGTAATGTGCCCTACTTCGGAATGGTGTCAAGCACAATAGGCTATGTTCAGCTTTCTGATTTCACGCCCGATGCCGGAAAAGAAGTACGCAATGCGCTCGTTGCTTTAAAAGAAAAAGGTGCCAAGAGTTTGATTCTTGATCTTCGTGGAAATCCGGGGGGACTTCTCTTCGAGGCGGTCAACATCTGCAATCTTTTTATTCCGAAAGGAAAGCAAGTAGTGAGTACGAAAGGAAAAATCCCTGACAACAATGTAAACTACGAAACGCTCAACGCACCTGTAGACCTTGAGATGCCTGTAGCAGTCCTGATCAACCGGGGCAGTGCTTCCGCATCCGAAATTGTGGCCGGCACATTGCAAGACTATGACCGTGCCGTGGTGATCGGAGAAAAATCATACGGCAAAGGGCTCGTTCAACTTAGCAGGCCGTTATCGTATAACGCACAATTGAAAGTTACTACTGCGAAGTACTACACGCCCACCGGCCGGTGTATTCAGGTGTTGGATTATACTCATCGCAGGTCTGACGGAAGTGTAGGTTCCATTCCAGACTCCATCAAGAAATCGTTTAAGACCACTCGCGGCCGAACCGTGTATGATGGCGGTGGCATTGACCCGGATGTGGTGGTAGAAGCGCAGGAAGGATCAACTGTAACACAGACCTTGTATTCCAATGGTCTCTTGTTCGACTACGGAACTATCTACGCCTCCAAGCACCCAACCATTGCCGAAGCAAAAAATTTCAGCCTGACAGAAGCCGAGTACCTGGAGTTTGTCAACTGGATAAAAACCAAAGACTACAACTATCGCTCACCATTAGAGATACAGCTAAGTGAATTGATCCGCGAAGCCAAAACCGAGCGCGCCTTTGAAGAACTGCGACCCCAGATTGAGCAAATTCAACAGCGCATCAACGAAAGCAAGCGCGCTGACCTAATTACGTTTAAGGATCAAATCAAGCGACTGCTGGAAGAAGACATCGTAGCGCGATACTACCTGGAGCGCGGCATGGTCGAGGTATCCTTTCACCAGGATACTGAGATCAAGAAATCCATTGACGTGCTCAACAACACGGCCCAATATAAAAAGATCCTCAACTGGCAATAATGACGTTCGATTGGAAGAAGTGGCGGGTGGTAGTACTGCCCGTTTTTATTTTTTTGGGGCTGATGCTTTTGATGGATAGCTGTATGCAGTTCCGGATGAGTAAAACAGAGATCGATCGTTTCTTTTCTGACAAAAAGGAAAAAGGCACGTTGCACAAATATTATCAAGGCAAGCGCGTAATCAATTACCTGCACGTGGGTCAGTTCGATCGTCCGCTGGTCTTGTTTGTACACGGCTCACCCGGGTCGCTTAGTGCCTTTATTGATTTCATGGCCGACACTGCACTCATGACTAAAGCACAACTCATCACAGTGGACAGACCCGGCTTTGGATCCTCAAATTTTGGTTATGCCGAGCCATCGTTGGAAAAGCAAGCAGCCTTGCTAAAGCCCATTTTAGAGAAGTATGCTAATCGACCTGCGATTCTCGTGGGACATTCGCTGGGAGGGCCATTGATCGCTCGTATGGCAATGGACTATCCTGAATTGATTGATGGACTGGTGATGGTAGCACCTAGTATTGATCCAGGGTTAGAACCACATGAATGGTTTCGCGGACCGTTGGCTACGCCCTTCATCAAATGGATGTTGCCTCGATCCATACGC
>JAIENH010000233.1 GCA_019751475.1 Cyclobacteriaceae bacterium | reverse complement strand
CGCAGCACCGCCCACGTGGAAGGTACGGAGCGTCAACTGTGTACCTGGCTCACCGATAGACTGTGCGGCAATTACACCCACTGCCTCACCCACCTGCACCATACGGCCTGTGGCCATGTTACGTCCGTAGCAATTTGCACAACCACCCACGCGCGACTCGCACGTGAGCAATGAACGAATTTCTACTTCTTCAATGCTTGTCTCATCAATGCGCTTGGCAATCTCATCCGTGATTTCGGCACTGGCAGGACAAATCAATTCTTCCGTGATCGGATCATAGATGTCATGCACTGTTACCCTGCCAAGAATACGCTCAGAAAGTGGCTCAACAATGTCTTCATTGTCTTTCAATGCTGTCACTTTCAATCCACGCAATGTGCCGCAATCCTCTTCTGTAACTACCAAGTCATGCGCCACATCCACCAACCTACGAGTCAGGTAGCCTGCATCCGCTGTTTTCAAAGCAGTATCGGCAAGACCCTTACGAGCACCGTGGGTAGAGATGAAGTACTCCAACACATCCAGTCCTTCTTTGAAGTTGGAAAGGATCGGGTTCTCAATAATGGAACCAACTGATCCGGCAAGGTTCTTCTGTGGCTTAGCCATCAGACCGCGCATACCACCCAACTGACGGATCTGCTCGCGCGAACCACGCGCACCTGAGTGCATCATCATGTAGATGGAGTTAAACCCACCCTGATCTTCCTCCAACTGCTTCATCAGCGTGTTGGTGAGAAGTGTATTCGTACGTGTCCAAATATCAATTACCTGGTTATAGCGTTCGTTGTCGGTGATAAGACCCATCATGTAGTTGTTCCACACACCGTCAACTTCTTGCTGTGCTGTAGCTACAAGCTTTTCTTTTTCGGCTGGTACTTTTACATCGTTCAAACCGATTGAAAGACCACCGCGATACGCCATCTGGAAACCAATCTCCTTGATGTCATCCAAAAACTTCGCGGCCTTTGACAGACCCGCAGCCTTGTAAACATCGGCAATGATGGTCTGCAATTTTTTCTTCGTGAGAAGTTCATCCACAAAGCCTACTTCCTCCGGCACCACCTGGTTGAAGATCACACGACCTGTTACCGTCTCTAATACTTTAGAAGTGATCTCACCTGTCTTCTTATCTTTCACTTTCACGCGCACTTTTACGATGGCATGCTTTGACAGCTTGCCTTCGTTGTAGGCGATGATTACTTCTTCTGGAGCGAAATAAGTTTTGCCTTCGCCCTTTTCACCTTTTCTTCCTTTCGTGAGATAATACAATCCCAACACCATGTCTTGCGAAGGCACTGTGATAGGCGCTCCGTTTGACGGGTTAAGAATGTTGTGCGATGACAGCATCAAAATAGATGCTTCCATAATTGCCTCCTGGCCCAGTGGCACGTGAACGGCCATCTGGTCACCATCAAAGTCAGCGTTAAAGGCTGTACACACCAGCGGGTGAAGCTGAATAGCTTTTCCTTCGATCAGCTTAGGTTGGAACGCCTGGATACCCAATCTGTGAAGTGTTGGAGCACGGTTCAAAAGAACAGGATGTCCTTTCAATACGTTTTCCAAAATATCCCACACAACGGGATCCTTGCGATCAACTATTTTCTTGGCCGACTTAACGGTCTTTACAATACCTCTTTCAATGAGTTTGCGAATAATGAACGGC
Source organism: Cyclobacteriaceae bacterium (assembly GCA_019751475.1). GTDB lineage: Bacteria > Bacteroidota > Bacteroidia > Cytophagales > Cyclobacteriaceae > ELB16-189. Next base: position 8,232 of record JAIENH010000233.1, on the reverse strand, counting down.
TTAAACAATTCTGCCGCCATGTCTTTTGGTAGACCGCACTCATGCAATTTCAATTCAGGGCCCACCACAATTACCGAACGGCCTGAGTAGTCAACGCGCTTACCGAGCAAGTTCTGACGGAAACGACCTTGCTTTCCTTTGAGCATGTCGCTCAATGATTTCAAGGCACGGTTACCTTCCGAACGCACGGCATTTACTTTGCGTGAATTATCAAACAATGAATCAACAGCCTCTTGAAGCATGCGCTTTTCGTTACGCAAAATCACTTCAGGAGCTTTGATGTCGATCAATCGCTTCAAGCGATTGTTACGAATGATTACCCTGCGATACAAGTCATTCAAGTCGGAGGTAGCAAAACGACCACCATCCAGCGGCACCAACGGGCGAAGTTCCGGAGGAATCACCGGCACCATTTTAATGATCATCCACTGCGGCTTGTTCTCCACACGCGTATTGGCTTCGCGGAAAGCTTCTACCACCTTCAAGCGCTTCAATGCCTCTGCCTTGCGCTGTTGCGAAGTGTCGGTAGCAGCCTGGTGGCGCAATTCATACGACAACTCATCCAACTTCACACGGCCGAGCAACATCTCCAATGCATCCGCACCCATCTTGGCGATGAATTTCTTCGGATCATTGTCATCCAACATCTGATTTTCGCGAGGAAGCTTATCGACAATGTCGAGGTACTCTTCTTCGGTGAGGAAGTCAAGGCGGTTTACACCGTCTTCTTCTTTGATACCGGGCTGAATAACTACATAGCGCTCATAGTAAATAATCTGATCAAGCTTCTTGGTAGGCAAGCCTAACAAATAGCCAATCTTATTGGGCAACGAACGGAAATACCAAATGTGAGCAACCGGGGTCACCAATTCAATGTGGCCCATGCGCTCACGTCTCACTTTCTTCTCTGTTACCTCCACACCGCAACGATCGCAGATAATGCCTTTATAGCGAATGCGCTTGTACTTTCCGCAATGGCATTCCCAATCCTTTACAGGACCGAAAATCCGCTCGCAAAACAGACCACCCATTTCCGGCTTGTACGTCCGGTAGTTGATGGTCTCCGGCTGCGTTACTTCACCGTGTGAGCTTTCCAGGATCGACTCCGGGGAAGCCAGACTGATGGTGATTTTCGAGAAATCGTTGTTGATCTTTTTATTTTTTCTGAAAGACATGCTTAAAAGTTTTCAGTGTTTACAATTCAATTTAATAAAGTCCACAGACCACTGTCGACAGTCCACTGTGATCTTTTGACAGTGGACTGTTGACTGAATTAACCCATCGTAATCTCAAGTGCAAGACCACGCAATTCGTGAACGAGCACGTTGAATGATTCAGGAATATTTGGCTTGCGCATGTTCTCTCCCTTCACAATCGACTCGTATGCCTTGGCCCTGCCAATCACATCGTCCGACTTGATGGTAAGAATTTCCTGCAGGATATGAGAAGCACCGAATGCTTCAATCGCCCACACCTCCATCTCACCGAAGCGCTGACCACCAAACTGGGCCTTACCGCCCAATGGTTGCTGCGTGATGAGTGAGTACGGTCCGATCGAGCGTGCGTGCATCTTATCATCCACCAAGTGACCCAGCTTCAGCATGTAGGCCATACCCACCGTAACTGGCTGATCAAACTTCTGACCTGTGAGACCATCGTACAGATACGTTCTGCCAAACTCAGGAAGTCCAGCTTCTTTCAATTCGGCTGACACATCGTCCAGGCTGGCACCATCAAAGATTGGTGTAGCATACTTGCGACCCAATTTCTTACCGGCCCACGCCAAGACCGTTTCGTAGATCTGACCCAGGTTCATACGCGAAGGCACACCGAGCGGGTTCAAACAAATATCCACCGGGGTACCATCTTCCAGGAATGGCATGTCTTCATCGCGCACGATGCGTGCTACCACGCCCTTGTTACCGTGACGACCGGCCATCTTATCTCCCACTTTCAACTTGCGCTTTTTCGCTACGTATACTTTCGCCAACTGCACAATGCCTGCCGGCAATTCATCGCCAACTTCCAATGTAAAGCGTTCGCGTTTAAACTCACCGGCAATCACGTTGCGCTTGTTGAGGTAATTCTTCACTACTTCCGCAATCAATTCATTTGTATGATCATCGGTAGCCCATGAATCCAAACTTACGTCAGCAATCAAGTTCACTTCTTCCGGCACACTGTAATTGCTCTCATCGCGATAGATATTCTTGTCAGGGAAAAGATTGCTCTCAATCACCTTTCCAGAAAACTTCACGCCTTTGCTGATCAACTCATCACCAAACTTATGCTTCACACCCTGGCTGGATTTGCCTGTGAGCAGCGTAGTGAGCTTCTTGATCATCTCGTTGCGAAGATCCGTCAGCGACTTGCTGTAGCGGTTCTTCAATGCATCCAACTCTTTCTTCGATTTGGTGCGGATGTCCTTATCGCGCTTAGGGCGAGAGAACAACTTGGTTTCGATCACCACACCTTTCAATGATGGAGGCGCCTTCATAGAAGCATCCTTCACATCGCCTGCCTTGTCACCGAAGATGGCACGAAGCAGTTTTTCTTCCGGAGTGGGATCCGTCTCACCTTTCGGTGTAATCTTTCCAATGAGTATATCACCTTCACGGACTTCAGCTCCTACGCGGATAATGCCATTTTCATCCAGATGCTTTACCGCCTCTTCGCTTACGTTCGGAATTTCAGATGTCAACTCTTCTTCCCCGCGCTTCGTGTCGCGTACTTCTAATTCAAATTCTTCAACGTGAATGGAGGTGTAGATGTCATCGCGAACAACGCGCTCAGAAATAACGATCGCGTCCTCAAAGTTGTAACCCTGCCAAGGCATGTAGGCCACCAGCAAGTTGCGACCAAGGGCAAGCTCTCCATTTTCTGTAGCATATCCCTGGCAAAGCGGCTGACCCTTCGATACTTTCTCGCCTTTCTTCACCAGCGGAGTAATGTTGATACAGGTGTCCTGGTTGGTTCTCCTGAATTTAATCAGGTTATATGTTTTGTATTCGTCATCGAAGCGCACCATCTGCTGCTCTTCAGAGACGTCATACTTAATAACGATTTTCTTAGAATCCACGTAATCTACTACACCATTGCCTTCGGCAAGGATGAGTGAACGTGAATCAAGCGCGATGCGTCCTTCCAAACCGGTACCTACGATTGGCGCTTCAGAGCGCATCAACGGTACGGCCTGACGCTGCATGTTCGAACCCATCAGGGCACGGTTAGCATCATCATGCTCAAGGAACGGTATCAGCGAAGCCGCAATGGAAACAATCTGGTTCGGAGCAACATCCATGTAACGCACTTCACTCGGCTCTACCACGGGGAAGTCACCCTCAAAGCGAGCCTTCACTTTCTCAGCTACAAATTCACCACCCGCCTTAAGCTTTGCGTTGGCCTGAGCTATGTTGTGTGTATCTTCTTCTTCTGCCGTAAGGAAGATGATGTCCTTCGTCTTCACCTTTCCGTTTTCGACTTTGCGATACGGAGTTTCAATGAAGCCCATCTTGTTCACCTTCGCGTGAACACAGAGAGATGAAATCAAACCGATGTTTGGACCTTCTGGTGTCTCAATTGTACACAGACGGCCGTAGTGCGTGTAGTGCACATCACGAACCTCGAAGCCTGCACGCTCGCGCGAAAGACCACCAGGCCCGAGTGCAGACATTCTGCGCTTGTGGGTGATTTCGGCCAGCGGGTTGGTCTGGTCCATGAACTGTGACAACTGGTTCGTTCCAAAGAACGAGTTGATCACCGAAGACAAAGTGCGTGCGTTGATCAAGTCAACCGGCTTAAAGTCTTCGTTGTCGCGTACATTCATACGCTCCTTAATAGTACGCGCCATACGGGCAAGACCTACACCAAATTGTGTGTACAACTGCTCGCCTACGGTGCGCACCCTACGATTGCTCAAGTGGTCAATGTCGTCCACAAGAGCTTTGGAGTTCACCAGGCCAATGAGGTACTTCACAATCAGGATAATATCCTGTGTGGTGAGTACACGCTGATCGGCACTTAATTCAAGACCTAATTTTTTATTGATACGGTAGCGTCCTACTTCACCGAGGTCGTAGCGCTTTTCGCTGAAGAACAAGCTCTGAATAATATCACGAGCAGTTTGTTCATCCGGTGCTTCCGTATTTCTCAACTGGCGATAGATTTGCTCCACGGCCTCTTTTTCAGAGTTGGAATTGTCTTTCGCCAGCGTATTAAAGATAATATGATAGTCAGTGACGTTTACATCATCGCGGTGAAGGATGATAGACTTCACACCACTTTCTATAATGGTATCAACATCTTCTGCTGTGAGCACATGATCGCGCTCCAGCAATACTTCGTTACGGTCGATCGATACCACTTCACCAGTATCTTCATCCACGAAGTCTTCCGTCCATGTTTTAAGTACACGGGCAGCGAGCTTCCTGTCCACCGCCTTCTTCAAAGTAGCCTTGTTGGCTTCTACTTCTTCAGAAAGACCGAACAGGTCAAGAATATCTTTATCTGTTCCATAGCCGATAGCACGGAGCAGTGTAGTGACCGGGAATTTTTTCTTCCGGTCGATGTAAGCATACATCACCGAGTTAACATCCGTAGCAAATTCAATCCACGAACCTTTGAAAGGAATGATTCGGGCTGAATACAGTTTGGTGCCGTTGGTGTGCTTGCTCATGGCAAAGAACACACCCGGTGAGCGGTGCAACTGCGATACAATGACGCGCTCAGCTCCGTTTATCACGAATGAGCCTTTCTCCGTCATGTATGGAATGTTGCCGAGGAACACCTCCTGCTCAATGGTCTCAAAGTCTTCGTTGTCCTCATCGTTACAGGTGAGTCGCAATTTTGCTTTGAGGGGCACACTGAAGGTCAACCCACGGTCAATGCACTCGTCTACATTGTACTTGGGCGGATCGATGGTGTAGTCCACAAACTCAAGCACGAAGTTCTCGCGCGAGTCGGAGATCGGGAAGTTCTCTGCAAATACTTTGAAGAGCCCTTCGTTCTGGCGCTTTTCAGCGGCCGTCTCGATCTGTAAAAAATCTTTGAAGGATTGAAGTTGCAAATCGAGAAAGTCAGGATAGTCGATGATCCTCTCGATGTTTGAAAAGTCGATCCTGTTATTGCTGGTCTTCTTTGCCAAGGTACTGTTAGTTTAAAAATCCCGGACTAGACATTATAGTGAGGTACAAATAGAGTAACCCAACCCCCGTCCCGATAGCTACCGGGACGAGGGTGGGGCTTCAATTCAGAGCAAGACGGTACCGCGCGTCTTTCAAGAAGCTTATTTCAACTCCACTTCGGCACCTGCCTCGATGAGTTGCTTCTTAAGATTTTCTGCTTCGTCTTTCGGTAAGCCTTCCTTAATGGTTTTGGGAGCTCCGTCTACCATGTCTTTCGCTTCTTTCAAGCCAAGACCGGTAAGTTCTTTCACCAACTTCACGATTTGAAGTTTATTGGCACCGGGGGCCTTCAATACTACATCGAAATTGGTCTTTTCAGCAGCAGCGGCACCGCCACCACCACCGGCAGCCGGACCTGCGATTGCTACAGCCGCAGCGGCTGGTTCGATACCATAGGTTTCTTTCAGGTAAGAAGCCAATTCATTCACTTCCTTTACAGAAAGTTCTACAAGTTGATCGCCAATTGCTTTAATGTCAGCCATTTTAGTAAGTGTTTAAAGATTCAGTTCAACAATTATTTTTTTCTTTCCTCCAATGCCTTCACCAATCCGGCCACGGTTTGCTTGCCGCTCAAAAGAGCTGACAGCACATTCTTGGCAGGTGATTGCAGCAATGAAATGATTTCTCCGATGAGCTCGTTTTTCGACTTGAGGTCAACAAGCGCATTCAGATTTTCTTCCCCAATAAAGAGAGAAGACTCGATGGACGCGCCTTTAAATGCAGGCTTTCCTTCGTTCTTCTTACGGTATTCCTTAATGGCTTTGGCCGGTGCATTTCCTGATTCTTTCGAGAAGATCACACCAGAAAAACCATGCAATACTTTATAGATCGGGTCATAGTTCACACCTTGCTTTTCAAGGGCTTTCCGGATCAACGTGTTTTTGTACACTCGGTACTCTACACCCTGGTTAAAGCAAATCCTGCGGAATGCATTGATCTGCCCTACCGAAAAACCCGAAGCATCGGTAATATAGAAGTGGTTGTGCTTCGAAAACTTCTCAGCCAACTCATCTATAATTTGTCCTTTTTCTTCGCGGGTCATCGTTTATTAAATTTTACAGTCCCACAATCGTACTCCTGTCAATCATTATGCCGGGGCTCATGGTTGTAGAAAGGCTAATGCTTTGGAAATAAGTCCCTTTCGATGAGGCCGGTTTTAACTTCGCTACCATTTGGATCAGTTCAGCGGCATTGTCTTTTATCTTTTCCGCGCTGAAGGAAGCCTTACCAACGGAGGCGTGAATGATTCCTTGTTTATCAATTTTGAAGTCTACCTTACCCGCTTTCACATCTTTCACAGCTTTACCAACTTCGAGGGTCACGGTGCCCGACTTCGGGTTAGGCATCAAACCGCGAGGGCCCAACACCTTACCTAACTTACCTACTTTCGCCATTACAGTGGGCGTACAGATGATCACATCGATGTCTGTCCAGCCACCTTCAATTTTCGTTACATATTCATCCAACCCTACGTGCTCGGCACCGGCATCTTTTGCCTCTTGAACCTTGTCAGGTGTGCAGAGTACTAACACGCGCACTGTCTTGCCAAGGCCATGAGGAAGTGACACTACACCACGCACCATCTGGTCTGATTTCTTAGGATCAACACCCAGGCGAATGTCAACATCTACCGAAGCATCAAACTTGGTAAACGTAATGTCCTTCAACACTTTGGCTGCGTCCTCAAGGGAGTATTCTTTCTCCGCATTGTATTTCGCCAGGACTGCCTTTCTATTTTTTGAAATCCGTGCCATAGTTCTTTTTCAAATTATTTGTCCCAAGGGGCTGCGCCACTTACTGTAACACCCATGCTACGAGCTGTGCCCGCTATCATTTTCATAGCCGACTCAACTTTAAACGCATTCAAGTCAGGCATCTTTAATTCTGCAATTTTCTTCACCTGATCCCAGGAGATAGAGCCTACTTTCTGACGGTTAGGTTCTTTTGATCCTTTTTGAATTTTGATCGCCTCCATGATCAACACGGCTGCGGGTGGAGTCTTAATAACAAAGTCAAACGACTTGTCATTATAAATGGTAATCAACACGGGCAATACCTGCCCTTGCTTATCTTGTGAGCGGGCATTGAACTGCTTACAGAAATCCATGATGTTCAAACCCTTTGAACCGAGGGCCGGACCAATGGGAGGTGCCGGGTTGGCTTGACCACCTTTCACCTGTAGTTTCAAATAGCCTGTTACTTCCTTTGCCATGTTACTCTTAGTCTAACTTTTCAACTTGCATGTAGCTTAATTCAACCGGAGTGTTCCGGCCGAATATTTTCACCATTACATTCAATTTCTTCTTGTCTTCAAAAATCTCTTCCACCGTTCCGGTAAATCCACTGAAAGGACCATCCATCACTTTCACTGACTCACCTTTAATAAAAGGTTTGTCCAACTTCTCGCCTACTTCATCCACCTCATCTACCTTGCCTAATATTCGATTCACTTCTGACTGCCTCAATGGTACAGGGTCTTTTGCAGAACCTGATCCACTGTTTCCCAAGAAACCTAACACACCGGGAATATTTGTCACCGTGTGGTGTGCCTCCGGGTGAGACAAATCTGCCGAAACCAGTACGTAGCCGGGGAAGAAGTTTTTCTCTCTCATCTTCTTCTTGCCGTTGCGCATTTCAAAAACCTTCTCTGACGGTATCAACACCTGTGGTATTGATTCGGTGAGTTTTGAGCGGTCAATCTCCGTTTCCAGGTAAGACTTTACTTTCTTCTCCTGTCCGCTGATGACGCGCAACACGTACCACTTCAATTCTCCCATTTGCGTCATAGCCTAAAACTCCCGGTAGAACCAGGTTAATGCGTTTTTAAAACCTAAATCAATTACCCCAATCACCAACGCGAATATCAATGAGGCCACCAGCACAAGGATGGCGCTGCTTTGAAGTTCGCTGAACTTTGACCAGGATACTTTATTGCGCACCTCGTCAATGGATTCGAGCAGGTAATTTTTAATCTTTTCCATTTCTATGCCTGTTTTAAGGGCCTTTTTCAACCCTAGCTCGTGCTTCGGGTTTATATTTAATCCATTTA
>JAIENH010000047.1 GCA_019751475.1 Cyclobacteriaceae bacterium | reverse complement strand
ACCACAACATCAATTGCGGTGATGCGACCGCTCATGCCTGCCGGGCCAATGCTGCGGGGCTTGTAGCCTTTAATTTTGTCCATGTCAATTTTTTGGGCGAAGGAGCCTGCCGCCATCAAAACAAAGACTACAATGCTGATAAAGTATTTCATAGTAAAGATTTTAGTTGCTGGTTTTTTTGTGTTTGTATCAAATTATGAGTTGGCTATCGCTTTATTATTGGTGCGCAAAATTCATAGTCCATGTCACCAATGGGCTGACCCGGAGGTGCTGGTAAAAGATTCTCTTGCTTAAATTCATCCGGGTCGTCTGCCAGTTTCTCTGCCTGCGAGCTGAGGTACGTATAAAATGCCTTCCACTCCTCATCGGCAGTAACGGTTGCTTTTGTTGACAACCATGATTTGAGCTGCGTCAGCTTCATCATGGTAATTGCTTTTGTAGGTGCTGATGCGTCTTTATCTAAAGCAAGACTTGCCAGGTTGTTAAACAGTGCATGGTCGATAGACATTTGCACAGCACCCTCGTATCCATTTTTAGGATTCGCTTTTACTGTAGCGCTCAGCAGTCGGTCTATCACACTTTCAAGCGCAGGCAGGCGTGCATCACGCGAGTGATGTTCGAACAAACGATTAGCCCTGGCTGGGTGCAATATCAAGCTGAACGTTAGATCAGCGGCTGTCTCGGCTGCAGCCAAAGGATCAAATGTCAAATCCGTGCGACCTTTTATCAATTCGCGATGACGCGTGTAGCCTAATGGCCTTGGTGGAATAATCTTTAGTAGGTTTTCCGGAAGCACAAGAGCAGAAGGTTGCACCGTTTTTAGCAGTGCCTCCAGTGCATTCAATTCTTGCTGCGGTGAAAGCAAGTCAGCTACGGGCTGGCCGTCTCCCCGCAATGCATACCGATAGTTAAGACCGCCCACTACTTTTGAGGCAGCCTCCGTCTGATAGCGATGAAAGAAATACATCGGTACCAGCACTTCTTCCAGCGTGGCCATGGGCGCACCTGGCCGAATATTGTTTTCACCAAATTGACGCAACGCCAAGGCACGAATCTCCATCACGCGGTTCAGTTCCTCCGAAGGATCTTTGCCATTGTCCCACAAGTGAGTGTATGGATGCGCTCCGCCTGTTGGCCGCCCATCTTGATCGGACAAAAAAGTAAGGCCTGCTTTCAGCGAGTTTTGAATCAATTCTTTTAAAGCTGACGATTCATTAGTGCCCGGTGGAAAATGCTGATAGCCGTAAGCAATAGATACTTTATCAAAAGGAGCAATCTTGTCGTCATACGCATCGCTCAAGTCTATTTTACCATTCGTGATTTTTACCAATGGGTGAGGATAATCCATCACCGAGGCGCGACCTTCGCTGCTGGAGGAGTAAGCGTGCGAAAGCCCGAGTGTGTGGCCGACTTCGTGAGCCGCCAATTGCCGCAGCCTATTAAGAGCCATCTGCTCCATCTCTTTTGATACAGGCTTGCCTTCTTCATACGGAGCGAGCAGGCCTTCTGCAATTAAGAAGTCCTGACGAACACGAAGTGAGCCCAGCGTGACGTGCCCTTTTATAATTTCTCCTGTGCGCGGATCGGTAACAGAAGCTCCATACGACCATCCGCGCGTTGACCGGTGCACCCAGTTGATTACATTGTAGCGAACATCCATCGGATCGGCATCTTCTGGCAGTACCTCCACCCGGAAAGCGCCTTTGTACCCGGCTGCTTCAAAGGCTTGATCCCACCACCGCGCGCCTTCCATCAAGGCTGAACGAATAGGCTCGGGTGCTCCCGGATCCATGTAGTAGATGATGGGCTTTACCGGCTCACTCACCGCTGCCGCGGGATCTTTCTTTTCCAGTCGATGACGTGTGATAAACCGTTTCTCCAGTGGCTCACTTATAGGTGTGGCATAATCATAATATGAAATTGGATAGTAGCCGGCACGCGGATCAAATGCGCGAGGCTTGTAGTTATTGTCAGGCAGTTGTACGAAGGAGAAATGTTCACGCACGGAAACACTGGAAGCCGTAGGTGCTACACTCCTGATATAATTTCCCGTAGGCTGACCGGTGAAGGTTAGGGTTACTTCAAACTCTGAATTCTGCGGGAAGTTCTTGGTGCGCGGAAGGTAAAAAGCTGATCGAGTCTTGTCGAGTGAGTAATTTCCCTGTTGGGAATTTTTCAGTGATCCGACTACATCGTGAGCATCTTGCAAAAAGAAATCGGACGCATCCACTAATACACTTCCATTTTCTTCCGCCACAGCGGTGAAGCCCCAAAGTACAGATTGGGCAAACGATTCTTGCACGGCTTTTCGCTCGGCTGCATTTTCACCTATTGCGCGAAAGCCCTGGTTAATTTCTGTCAACAGAATTTTAGGGCCTCGCTTTTCAAATTTTACCACCCGCTCGCGACCCAATTGATTGCGATCCAGACCGATATCATTAGATCCTACAGCAGCCGTAAGGGATTCAACATACAGGAGCTCCGAGTCAAATTTATTGATCAGCAAAAAAATCTTGTCTTGCTTTTCATCATAATAAAACTCCACATAACCCGGATACTTTTTCATCCCGGACGTTTTCGCCTCCAGCACGGATGCCGGTTGGCTCGAGGGTTGTGGTGATACTTCCGGGGTAGATTTCTTCTTTTGTGAATAGGCTGATAATGACAATACCGTCATCAATGCCAACAGGGTTTTCCTCATGATAATTTTTTAAAACCCCAAAAGCTAAGGAAATGACTGGCAGTTATCAAGGAGAGGCAAGATGGGCGGAAAAAAGAAGGTGGCTGCCCCAAATCCACCCATGACCATGACAGCAGCCACCTGACCTTACCCAAAATCGAAATCAAAACTACCCGATAACGCGATCAATTAAATCACGCCCTGTTAGGGATTTTAAAAAAATCCTAGATAAGGAATTAACTACCGCGCATGGCGGTAGGCGACTAGATCAACTTGTCCTTTACAGCACGCTCAAGTGCCTGCGACTTGCTATTAACTTGAAGTTTGGCGTAGATATTCTTGATGTGCGTCTTCGAAGTCTCCTTGGAGATAAAAAGCTCTTCAGAAATCTGGGTGTAGGTTTTTCCTTCCGATATCAATTGGAGAATTTCCGTTTCGCGCTTGGTGAGAGGTGAATTGGGGTTGATGTGAAAATTATCAATCACCAGGCGAGCAATTTTACTGCTCATCGGAGCGCCCCCGCGGGAGATCTCTTCCAGGGCTGAAAGCAACTCTAAATGGTTGGAGCTCTTGGTAATGTAGCCGGTGGCACCCGCCTTCAATGCTTCGAATACCAGCTCATTATCTTCATACACTGTGACCATGATAATTTCAGTGGCTGGGCTTTTGTCTTTTATAATTTTACTTCCCTGAATGCCGTTGATGCCCGGCAGCTCGATGTCCATCAATACGTAGTCCGGCTTGTCATGCCCAAGGTGTTTGATGGCATCTTCGCAGCTGCCGTAAGTGTTCACTACGGCAAACTTCTCCGAGCTGTTAACAATCATGGCAAAACTGCTTCTAATCTCGGCATCATCTTCAACGATGAGCACGCGTTTTTTGGTGGCCGGTATCATAGGTTTTTGTTTTTGTTATGTTGAACCTCAACAGCACCCGCGTGCCGCTGATCTCTTTGCGTTTTTCAATTAATAACGAAGATTGAATTTTTTCAGCACGTGCGCGGATGTTTTTTATTCCGTTTGAGGAATTTATTTTCTCCGGATCAAGACCCACGCCATCGTCCTGAAGTTCCAATTCATACCCCTCTTCAAAGGAACGTAAATAAAATGAAATATTCTTCGCTTCTGAGTGCTTAAAGGCATTGGTCATGGCCTCCTTAAAGATCAAATTAGCCTCCCGGCTAAAGCCATACGGCAGCTTTATCTTGTCTTTTATCTCGTTATACGCCCGGAAATGCATTCCCTTTTCTTCAAACAGCTTTTCACCAAAGTCGCGGACATGTAAAAAAAGTTTGGCCAAGTCATCGTTCACAGGATCGATGGCCCAAATAAAATCACGCGTGCCGTTGTAGAGATATTTAGCCGACTCCTCCACTTTGTGGTAGAGTTCAGCCTTATGGTTATTACCATTAAGCCGCATCATACTTACGTAGTTGATGATGCGAGTAAGCTGATTACCCATCTCGTCATGAAAGTCGCGGGCAATTTCTTTTCGAAGGTGGTCTTGCTCCTGCTGCCGGATGTGCTCCAATTCAATTGCTTTTGAAACGTTTTTGCGAAGCCGTGTCAAAACAAATAGCACCAGCAATCCAATCATGAGTGCAAATGCCAATGCATAGAAAGTAGCCGTCTTGTAAAAAGGAGCCCGTATGGAGAATGCATATTCCAGTGGTACTTCATCCCAGCTACCAATTTTATCTGTAGCCATCACTTGAAAGGTGTAGCTGCCCGGAGGAAGGTTACTGTATGTTATGTTCGTCATGGCCATCGGCTGCGACCACGACTTATCAAAGTTCTTAAGCATGTACTTGTAACGCACGGAATTCGGGTAGCGCTTGTCCACACGATTGAAGTGGAATGTGATGTGATTCTTATCAAACGGAAGTCGTGGAGAGTTGGGAATTTTGAAAAATCCATCAACTGATTCACCGAATTCCCGGCTTGAAGCCTGGCCATATTGAATTTCAATATCGGTGAGATGAACAGGAAACGACTTGTATCCCCGCACTACCTCTTCGTTGAATTGATACAGCCCATCGATAAGCCCAAAATACTTTTCTTTACTCGACATGTAGAATGCATTTTGATTTGTTTCAATCCCGATGAGACCATTCTCAAAACCAAAGTCGCGTGTCTCAGCTATGTCCAGGTGAGCATCAAGCTTGAGGCGCGTGATGCCCTTCTCCGTTCCAATCCAGGTGCGTGCCTCTTCGTCCGTAGCCACAAAAAATACAAATCCGGAAGGAAGACCTTCTCGTGGGCCAATGAGTTTCTTCAATTCCTGATGTCGATCAAGCACGGCTACGCCTGCTCCACCCGATCCTGCCAGCAGTAAAGTATCGCGCAGGATAGCTAATGACAATATCGTAGTGTTCTCAAATTCCGGCAACGGCACCGTCTTGATTTTTCCGTCCACCACCGTATGAAGACCAATCTCCGTACCGATGAACAACGTCTTTAGCGCAGGCATGTAGCGCAACGATGAGACGTTGCGCGTTCCCATTTCTTTTTCTCCCACGGATGTAAACTTTGCGCCATCATAAAAATTGAGGCCGCCACCGGTTGTCCCAACCCACATGCCACCGCTATCGTCAAATTCCAAAGCCGTAATGTAGGCGCTCGTTAATCCATGCTCACGGGTAAACCAAGTGAACTTATCCTCACTCGGAATGTATTTGCCTAATCCCGAATAGGAACCAACCCAAGTATCTCCTGATGGGCTTGCTTTGATGGTATGAATGCCATCATCATTGCCATTGGGCAACGGATACACTTTCACTTTACCGCCCGCCATTCGCCAGATTTCTTTCGCACCAATCCACGTTGCACCTGCTTTATCTTTTTCAATAGTCATCACGCCTCGAAGACGGTTTGAACCACAACGATCAAAGTCGCGGGAGTAATAGCGATACAGGCCATTGCCAGCACTGCCAAACCACGTGTTGCCCTCCGAGTCCATGAGCACTTGCATGATGGGAACATTTTTCAGCACGGTATCGAGTGCCATGGTGCTGCCATTCACGTATTCACGAAACAGCGTCCGCTCGTCACGCGTCCAGTAGGTATTGTGCAACGTGTCGAATGAGATGATGTAGCGTGACGTTCGCTGCTCTCGTTTACTGAACTTGCCGGTAGAAAGATCAAGCGCAAAGGGGCCGAGGTCTGATTCAACCCATACCTCCTTAGCATGGTTGAAGACATTGTAAGCTTTATTGAAAACGCCTGCATGAGAAAATTTCCGGTAACCGTCTGTGGAGGGAACCAAAAACGAACTGTCACTCAAGTAGTAGCAAATTCGGTTGTCAGATGAAACGTGTGTGAAGAAAATGGACTTGCCCGGTAAGATTTGTTTTGACCAAGAGTACACCGAGTCTTGAAATATTTTTCCAATCATTCCCGGATTGGAAACCATAAAGATGGTGTCATTAAACTCCACCACGCGCCTTACGCGTCTTAACCCGTCACCGGTGAGTGCCGGTTGAAATTTTTTGAAATGCCAACCGTCAAAACGTGTAAGACCACGCGGATGCACCAGCCAGATATTCTGTTTTGAATCAATGAAGAGAGAAGTGACAATATTACTCAACAGTCCATCGAGGGTGGTGTAGACCTTAAATTCACGCCCATCAAAGCGCGCGAGGCCACCACCAGAGGTTCCAATCCAAAGGTATCCGTATCGGTCTTCCAAAATGGCATTGACCTGCGATTGCGGCAAGCCATCCACGGCCGTGTATTGCCGTAGCGTAAACTGCTGAGCCGACACTCTGCAACACAGTACCAAAAGAAACAACAAACTGCCTAATCGCATAAAGGGCCAAAATTCAGGATATTCCCGTTCAATCCGTTACCTTAATATAAGGTATTATGCCGAATTCATCTTGCCCGTGCCTCAAAGCAAATTGTGACTATCTTTCAACCGGTGCATTATGATGGCAAGCCCTGCCCATGAGTGAAGACGAAATCCGGCTGGAGAACGAGATAGTGGCGCGCGCCAAGCGCGACCCCAAAGCGTTCGCGGGCTTGTACGAAAAATACTTCGACCGTATCTACTTTTACCTGCTGCGACACACGGACGAGGAGGAGACAGCCGGTGATCTCTGCTCGCAGACATTTGTGAATGCACTGAACCACTTGAACCGATACGAGTTTCGCGGGCTGCCGTTCTCTGCGTGGCTGTACAAAATTGCCGCGAATGAAGTCAACAAGTACTATCGCAAAAACAAAGGCAAAAAAGTTTTTAGCCTGGAGGAAGCCAAAGTGCGGGAGCTGGTAGATCAAAATCATCTCATGACCGACATGGGTTGGGATGAAGAATTAATTGAGCGGTTGCTCGCCTACCTGAAAGAACTGCCTACCGATATGATACAAGTATTGGAGCTGCGCTTTTTTGAAGACAAAGACTTTGCAGAAATTGCTTTCATTTTAGACATGACCGAGAGTGGTGCAAAAATGCGAACCTACCGGGCCCTTGACAGGCTGCGGAAGAATTTTAATGTAAAAGAAAAGTACGAATGAGTAAGCACGAGATACGCCTGCGAAGACAACGCCTCACGGCCCGCGGAAGTGACCGCTTCCGCAACTATGGCGCTGTGCTACAGCGACACGAACGAGACATGCGATTAAAGAAAATACTCCGAGTATTCACCTTATTCCTGGTGATCTTGATTATCCTGGTGCTGATTGTTATTGTGGTTCGTATTGAAAAGAAGGCCGTGAAGAAAAATACTACAACATCCTATACACTATCTCAGAAGGTAGCCTCTTAACATCTCCAGTCAGGGAAATCGCCTTTAAAAAATAACAACTCGGTAAGAGTTTTGCACTAATAGCCGCGGGCTTCAGCCCGCGGTAAAATGATGAGCATTTAATCGTGCCAAGCAGAAAATTATTAAAGAGGTAAGTTATATATGGCACGAAAAAGCAGAAGTATTTTTAAAAGCGATCCCCTAACGTCTTCAGCTAATCATTATTAAATTTTGATTCATTTCTTTAAGTTTGGTTAAAACCCAAACCCATGAAATACCTTGCGCTACTCAATGCGTTCCTTGTTTTCCTAACAGCAGGAGCCCAAAAGACCAAACAAGACATCATCAAATCCATTGACACGAAATACGAAACATATTCCGCGACAGCGAAAAAAATATGGGACTATGCCGAAGTCGGTTTTCAGGAAACACAAAGCTCGGCCCTGCTTCAGCAGACGCTGAAAGAGGCAGGCTTTTCTGTAGAGGCCGGAGTGGCCGGTATGCCTACAGCTTTTATTGCGCAGTATTGTTCCGGCAAACCAGTGATCGGCATCCTCGGTGAGTTTGATGCGCTGCCTGGCGTAGCGCAGGAGGCTGTACCAGAATTGAAAACCATTCCCGGCAAGAAAGCAGGACATGCGTGCGGTCATCATTTATTTGGTGTCGCCTCTGCGGGAGCTGCGATAGCCGTAAAAGACTGGCTTATCGCCAATAAAAAATCAGGCACCGTACGCTTTTACGGAACTCCAGCTGAAGAAGGCGGCTCAGGTAAAGTATATCTTGTTCGCGATGGATTTTTTAAAGATGTGGATGTAGTGTTGCACTGGCATCCAGGCGATGTGAACACTGCCAGCTACGGCTCTTCGCTCGCCAATAAAACTGGCAAGTTTAGATTTTACGGTGTTGCCTCGCATGCAGCCGCGTCTCCCGAACGGGGTCGCTCCGCTCTGGATGGTGTAGAAGCCATGGATGCTATGGTGAACATGCTGCGCGAACATGTACCGCAAGAGACCCGCATTCACTATGTCATCACACGCGGTGGTGAAGCACCTAACGTAGTGCCCGCTTTCGCGGAAGTATATTACTACGTGCGCAATCCTAATCGTGATAACGTAAAGTCAATTTGGGAACGACTGGAGCGCGCTGCACGCGGTGCTGCCATGGGCACCGACACACGCGCAGAGGTCGAGGTAACGGGGGGTGTTTTTGATTTGTTGGGAATTGAATCGTTGGCAAAGGTGATGGATAGCAATCTCAAGATGGTAGGTGGTTATTCATACACACCGGACGAAAGAGAATTTGCCTCTAAAATTCAACAGACGTTTGCTCAAGGAAAATCTCCCGCACTGGAATCTACCAATGCTATTCATCCTATTGAAAAGTTTAATGAACCCGCCTCTACCGATGTAGGCGATGTGAGTTGGGTGGTGCCCACGGTTGGATTGAGCACAGCCACCTGGGTTCCTGGCACTGCGGCTCACAGCTGGCAGGCGGTGGCGGCCGGAGGAACTTCTATCGGCTTTAAAGGAATGATGATGGCTGCCAAGACGTTAGCACTTACGGCTGTGGATTTATTTTCAAACCAGGTCTTGATTGACGAAGGCTGGAAAGAGTTCAGATCAAAAACAGGCCCTGATTTCAAATACGAGTCGCTGATTGGCGACCGTAAGCCAGCACTTGATTATCGGAAGTGAGTTCAGTCATAATTAACCAGGACTTCACAAGGCGTCTGACACCTCCAAGGTGTCTTGACGCCTAATTGCTACATACATGTAAGTCAGAAACTAAACCTTCGGCTTAATGATTGACTTTCATTCTGCCATCATCTTTCCGATTGGCGTTCTCCTTCATGTCTTCGGGGTCGTCAAGCTCCGGTGATTCTCGAAATGCCTTCCAGTCAAACTTTTCATGCAAGGGGGTAAGTGCTAAGGCCGGATCAAAAATGCGCGCATCCACTGGCAAAGCGTTGTAAGGAGTAAAGTCGGGTGTAGCGGTGAAACAGTCGCCTAACTCATTTACTCCAAAATCATACTGATTCAAATATGGCATGCCCAGTATGTGCCAGAAGGTTTTAAAAATACTACCAAAGCTATAGTGCTGATGGCTAGTAAAATTCTTTTTCGCATAAGGTGAAATGACCATCAACAAACTCCGGTGAGCATCTACATGATCGCGACCCCCTTGAGCATCGTCTTCCGTCACGACAATCAACATATTTTTCCAATACTCTGTGTGACTGAGAAATTCCACCACCCGGCCTAACGCCAGGTCATTATCGGCCATATAACTTTCGTTGAAGGGAAACCCCGCGGCAGCGCGTTCGCCTGCACCGTGGTCGTTCAATAGCTGCAACGTCAGCATGGAAGGCAAGTCTTTCTTTGGTTGAATATATTTCTCAGTGATCTCT